>JBDTFI010000417.1:0-15697 GCA_039938035.1 Acetobacteraceae bacterium
GGCCCACGTTTGCCCCGCCGATCGTGGTGTGCAACCAGGACCATCGATTCCTGATCGCCGAGCAACTGCGCGAAGCCGGCATCGAGGGCGCGCGGATCGTCCTGGAGCCGGCCGGGCGCAACAGCGCCCCCGCGGTCGCCGCGGCCGCGCTGCTCGTCGCCGAGGCCGACCCGGACACGGTGCTGTGGATGATGCCCGCCGACGGTGCCATCGGCGACGTCGCCGGCCTGCGCCGCCACCTCGACACGGCGGCGGCGGCGGCGCGTGGGGGCAAGATAGTCCTGTTCGGGATGCGCCCGACCGCGCCGGAGACCGGCTACGGCTATATCGAGATCGGGGCCGAGCTGGCGAGCGGCGGCGGCGTCCATGACGTCGCTTGCTTCGCCGAGAAACCCGACGCCGGCACCGCCGCGGCACTTGTCGGCTCAGGCCGCCATCTGTGGAACTCCGGCATGTTCGTCTTCACGGCGCGGACCCTGACGGAGGAGCTGACGGCATATGCGCCCGAGGTGCTCGATGCCGTGCGCCGGGCCGTCGCGGGACGCTCGACCGATCTCGACTTCATTCGCCTCGATCCGGCGGCGTTCGCCGTCTGCCCGGCGATCAGCCTCGACCACGCGGTGGCCGAGCGCACCACGCGGGCGGCGGTAATCCCGGCCAGCATCGGGTGGTCGGACGTCGGCAGCTGGAACGCGCTGTGGGACCTCGCGCCCAAGGACGCGCGCGGCAACGCGACGATCGGCGACGCGGTGCTGGAAAACGCGGAGAACTGCTACGTCCGCAGCAGCGACGGAATACTCGCCGCCGTGGTTGGCCTGAAGGACGCGGTGCTGGTGGTGACCGAGGATGCCGTGCTGGCGATGCACCGCGAGCACGCGCAAGACGTGAAAATCCTGGTGGAGCGTCTGAAGCGGGACGGACGGGCGGAGGCAGTGGCGCACAACCGGGTCTATCGCCCGTGGGGCCACTACGAGGTGCTGATCCGCGGCGAGCGGTTCCAGGTCAAGCGAATCGTGGTCAAGCCGGGCCAGAAGCTGTCGCTGCAGAAGCACTTCCATCGCGCCGAGCACTGGGTCGTGGTCACCGGCAGCGCTCTGGTCACCCGCGGGGACCGCCATGAACTCCTGCAAGAGAACGAGAGCGTCTACATCCCGTTGGGGACAATCCATCGGCTGGAGAACCCGGGCAAGATCCCACTCGCGCTGATCGAGGTAGGTTCCGGTCCTTACCTGGGCGAGGACGACATCGTGCGGATCGAAGACACCTACGGGCGGGCGTAGACGAATTCAGCCATCCGTCCCTGGGTGGCGTAGGTGCCAAAGCCGCTCATGCGCGGCGACAAGGCTTTCCATGTTGCGCCGGCGGCTGGCATCAGGGCTGAGGGGGCGGCGGTTCAGCATCATTTCAAGCACATGCAGAACCTGCTCGGCGACTTCGAGGTCGCCCTGATCGCAAGCGTGATGGAAGGCGATAAGAATCTTATCGGACAGGCGGCGGCTGTAGCGCGGCGCCCCCGTCACGACGACCGGCGGGGCCTCGAGAATGTCATCCGCGGTTTCGCTCACGCTGTCCTCCGCCGCGTTTTGTATCGCGAGTGGCATGACTATATTGCAAACGCTTCACTTTGACGACACAGAAGTGTGGCATCACGAAAACGTTACCCGAGTCTGCTCTTGCCCTCAAGCACATTTTCTACGCCGCGAACGCCTCCTCCCAGGACCCCGTGGTTGAGGCCTTGCTGTATTCGGTCGAGCGGTTCTCGAAGAAGTTGGCATGCTCCACCGCATTCAGCATCTCGTCCAGCCACGCCAATGGGTTGCGCTCGACGTGGAACATGGGTTCCAGCCCCAGCTGCACGAGCCGCCGGTCCGCGATATAGCGGATATAGGTCTTCACGCCAGCCGCCGTCAGGCCCTGCACGGGACCTTGTTCGAAGGCGAGGTCGATGAAGGCATCCTCGTGCTCCACGATGGTGGCGCATGTCCCGCTGATCTCGCGGCGCAGCGTCTCGGTCCAGATCTCCGGGTTTTCCTGCACGAAGGTGCGGAACAGCCGGATCATGGACACGCAATGGAGCGTCTCATCGCGCACCGACCAGGAGATGATCTGCCCCATGCCCTTCATCTTCCCGAAGCGGGGAAAATTCAGCAGGATGGCGAACGAGGCGAATAGTTGCAGCCCCTCGGTGAAGGCACCGAACGCGGCCAGCGTCTTGGCGATATCGTGGCGGCTTTTGACCGAGAAGCCCTGCATGTAGTCGAATTTGTCCTTCATCTCCTTGTAGCGGAGGAAGGCCTGGTATTCGGTCTCCGGCATCCCGATCGTGTCGAGCAGATGGCTATAGGCGGCGATGTGGACCGTCTCGATGTTGGAGAACGCCGACAGCATCATCAGCACCTCGGTCGGTTTGAAGACCTGGCTATAGTGCTTCATGTAGCAATTGTTCACCTCGACGTCCGCCTGGGTGAAGAAGCGGAAAATCTGGGTGAGCAGGTTGCGCTCGCCCGCCGTCAGGTTGCGGTGCCAGTCCTTGACGTCGTCGGCGAGCGGCACTTCCTCGGGCAGCCAATGGACCCGCTGCTGGGTCAGCCACGCCTCGTAGGCCCAGGGGTAACGGAAGGGCTTGTAGACCGGGTTCTCCGCCAACAGGCCAGATATCGCCGTCCCGCCATGGAAGCCGCCGTCCATCCGCCGCTCTCCTCAACCCGAATCGTGGTACAACACACCGAGATATGGTGGCTCTTTCGCCGCTTGATGACAACATGTGCCGCGACGCGCGGAAGGTTAGTCGGTCCTGACCTCGATCTCGGTCAGCCCGGCGGCAAGGACGCCCAGTAGATCGGCAAGTGCCAGCGCGACGCAGCCCTCGGTCGGTGCGAAATCGGCGCGGGCGACGTGCAGAAAGATCGCCGAGCCCTCGCCGCGCCGCACCGGCGCATCGTTCCAGCCGAGTACGCCGGCCACGTCGTACACCGCGTCCTCGCGCCACAACGCCTCGTGGCGTCCCGGATGCGGCAGGCGCACCGCGCGATTATAAGCGGGATCGCCCGGATCGTCGCACCAGCCGTCGGTGGGCGCGATCGGCTCGAGCGGAACGGCGCAGGTGGGCGGGCGCAGGCGATCGGCACGGTAGAGTACGCGGCGGAGCGGCAGAACGCCGACCGGAGTGGCGCCGTCACCTTCCTGTTTGCGCGCGGCGACGCCGCCTCGGCCCAGCGCGGCGCGAGAGACGCGCCCAGCCATTACCAACCGCCCGTCGGGATAAACGATCGCGCGCATGATCAGTCCAGCAGATGGCCGAAGCGGCGTGCCTTGGTCGCCAGATAGCGGTCGTTGACGCCGTTCGGGGCGAAGGCGTGCGGCACTCGTCCGGCCACGTCGATGCCGCAGGCGGCGAGCGCGGCGAGCTTGTCCGGGTTGTTGGTCAGCAAGCGCACGCGGTGCAGGCCCAACGCCTCCAGCATCGTCGCGGCGACCAGGAAGCTCCGCTCGTCGGCGTCCCAGCCGAGCGCGCGGTTGGCGTCGAGCGTGTCGAGCCCGCGGTCCTGCAAGGCATAGGCGCGAAGCTTGTTCACCAGGCCGATGCCGCGCCCCTCCTGCGCCAGATAAAGCAACACGCCGGCGTGCTCCTGCGCCATCCGCCTGATCGCGCCCCGGAGTTGCAGCCCGCAATCGCAGCGCAGGCTGCCCAGCAGGTCGCCGGTGAAGCATTCCGAATGCAGACGCACGAGCGGCGCCTCGCGCGTCGAGGGATCGCCAACGACGATGGCGAGATGCTCCACGCCGGAATCGTCGGCGCGGAAGGCGATGATCGTGGTGTCCGCCGCGGCGTCCAGGGGCACATGCGCCTCCGTCACCCGCGTCAGGCCGGCGACACCGGCCACCGGGTAGGCGGCGACATCCGCGCCCGGGACGCTGAGGAGGCCGAGTCGCGCGGCGGCGGCGGCCGCACCGTGGACCGGGGTGGCGGCAAGTGCGGCGGGGAGTAGGCGGGACAGCTTCACCAGCGTCAACGCCGCGCCCGCGGCTTCGGGGGCGGGCACCGCCGCCGGGCTTTCGGGTCGCGCCTGATCGAGCGTGGGATCGGCGAGTGCCTGCAAGACGGGAGGCGCTAGGAGGGCCGGGGTCAGGCGAAGTGCCACCGTGGCGTCGGCGGGCTCCACCGGCCGGTGCAGGATGGCGGCGGCGCGGATCGGAGCGAGCAGGATGACCGGCGCGTCGGCCGCCAGATCAGCAAATTCCCGGAGGCCGCGCTCGCCGGCGGTTTCGGCCGCGAGCAGCATCAAAGGGGCGGGCCCGCTCAGTAAAACCGGGAACCCGCGGCGCAGATCGGCGGCCGCGCGATGCACGCCGCGCATCCAGGCAATGGAGGACCCGTCGCTGGCCAGGGCGGCGCGGGCAGGGGAGAGGGACATCGGTGCTTTCTCGAATAAGAAGATCGGGCACGAACGAGAAGATCGGGCGTGGCGTAATTTGGTCAAGATTGGCAGCGACCCTCGCGACTGACCAGACGCGCCGCTGAGAATCATGGAGCCGGGGCGCGTACGTGGCATATGGTGCATCGTCTCGGGCTTTCCTCCCGGGATACCTCGCACGCAAGTGAGCCGCGTGCGCCGCGCATCACATGTTCGGAGAGTGCAATGGGCGTGACCGCGTCGTAAGTTGGTTTTGAACGGCCAACCTAGCCGTGCGATTCGCGGCGGGTCGGATGGGAACGAGGCGGAGGCTGTTGGCGTGCCACTTGGCGAAGGAATGCAAAGAATGTCGACTGAACGACCCATTCTGATCGTCGACGACGATGACGACTTGCGGGTCACCCTCGCGGAGCAGTTCGGGGTGGATCGGGAATTCGTCCCCGTGGAGGCGGCGAGTCTCGCGGAAGCCGAGGAGAAGCTGAACAGCCGGGATGCGCGATTCGACGCGGTGATCCTCGACGTGGGTATGCCCGACGGTGACGGGCGCGATTTTTGCCTGAAGCTGCGCCGGCAGGGCCACAAGATGCCGGTCATCATGCTTACCGGGTCGGACGCTGAGACCGACGTGATCCGCGGCCTCGATTCGGGGGCCAACGACTACATGGCGAAGCCGTTCCGGCTGGGCGAACTGCTCGCCCGGGTGCGCGCCCAGCTGCGGATTTTCGAGAACAGCGAGGACGCCGTCTTCACCATCGGGCCGTACACGTTCCGCCCCTCGGCCAAGCTGTTGCAGGATCCGCACAAGAACCGCCGCATCCGCCTGACCGAGAAGGAGGCGGCGATCCTCAAATTCCTGTATCGCGCGGGCGCCCGCGCGATCGCCCGGCAGGTGCTGTTGAACGAGGTGTGGGGCTACAACGCCGCCGTCACGACCCACACGCTCGAGACCCACATCTATCGCCTGCGCCAGAAGATCGAGCCCGATCCGGCCAACGCCCGGCTTCTGGTGACGGAAGGCGGCGGGTATCGGCTCGATCCGGAAGGCGTCAAGGCGGTCATGGCGTAGGAGGATCGCTCCCCACGCTCATACCGTCTTGAGGAACTCCGCCAGCTTGACCGCCGCCGAAGCCTTGTCCGTCTGGTCCAGCGCGGCAAGTTCGGCCCCGAGGCGATCCATTGCGTTTTCGTAGATCTGGCGCTCGCTGAAGCTCTGGTCAGGCTGGCCGGCGTTGCGATGCAGATCACGCACGACCTCGGCGATGGCCAGCGGGTCGCCCGAGTTGATCTTCGCCTCGTATTCCTGCGCCCGACGCGACCACATCGTGCGCTTGATCCGCGCCCGCCCGCGCAGCACGTCGAGCGCCTTGTCGAACAGGTCGCGGGAGGCGAGCTTGCGCAATCCGGCCGTGCGTGCCTTGGCGACCGGCACGCGCAAGGTCATGCGGTTCTCCTCGAACGTGATGTGGATCAGTTCGAGCTTGTGGCCCGCGATCTCCTCGGTCGCGATGCGTTCGACCTTGCCCACGCCGTGGGTCGGATAGACCACATGGTCGCCGGCGATGAATGTCTCTGCCGCGGCCATGGGCCGCTGCATGACGCGCGGGACCGGACCCGAATGGTAATGCGGCGGCGGGGAAGGCGCCGGTGGCGCGGGGGCGGCGGCTTGCTCCGGGGCGGCGAAGCCGGACGGGGGAGGTGCTTCGACACGCGGTGGCGCGACCTCGGGTGCGGCTGGGGGCAGCGGTGGCGGGACAGCCACGGCCACGGGTGCCGGGCGCGGAGCCGCCTGGATTGGAGCTGGCTCGGCACGCGCCACGACGACGACGGGCTTGGTCTTTGCTTCGACCGGCTTGGCGGCGATCGGCGTGGGCGTCGCGATCGTCTCGGCGCGTCTCGCCGGGGCCACCGTCACGGCCTTGGCCCGCGCGGGTGCCGCGACCGGTGCCTTCACGGCAGGCTTGGCGGCGGGCCGGACCACCGTCTTCAGGGGTGGTTTGGGAGCGGGTCTGGCGGCTTGTTTGCCAGTGGGTTTGCCAGTGGGTTTGCCAGTGGATTTAGCAGCTGTCCTGGTGGCGGATCTGACCGCCGCCTTGGCCGCTTGCTTGACTGGTCTGGCCGCCGGCGCGCTTCGGCGCGCCTTCGCCGCGGTCCCGGCGGATGCCTTCATGGCGGAGCCCTCTCGTCCTCGCGAAGCCCTCGGACGGCGGCCGGTGGCGCCACCGCCCCGAAGGGTCAGCTTTGTGGAATACACGGTTGGGATGCCCCAATCGTCTGCTGTCCCTTTATATAGCACGTCCGGACGCTCCCGTCATGTGGGCGGGCGGGGGACTAGGCCGTTCCGGGTTCCGGATCGAACAGCTTCATCTTGTCCGGCTTGCCCTTCCACTCGTCGGCGTCTTCCGGCGGCTCGCCCTTGCGGGTGATGTTCGGCCATGCCTGGGCATAGGTGCGGTTCTGCTCGACCCACGGACCGGCGCGGTCGTCGCTGTCCGGCAGGATCGCCTCGGCGGGGCATTCAGGCTCGCACACGCCGCAATCGATGCACTCGTCAGGGTGGATCACCAGCATGTTCGCCCCGACGTAGAAGCAGTCCACCGGGCAGACTTCCACGCAGTCCATGTACTTGCAGCGAATGCAGGCATCGTTGACCACGTAAGTCATGCGGATTCCCCCGGCCGGTTCCGGCGCGGGCGATATGGCGGGGTTTCACGGGACGCGCAAGGCCGGCGCGGCCTCGGTGGTCTCCTCATAGAGCAAGCGCGCTTCGGCGGCGCCCCCGCGCCGGGAAGCGAGCACCAGCACCCGCATGACCCGCACCGTTCCCCGGTGGCCGAGCGTCAGCACATCGCCCACGCGCAGCCGCGCGTGGGCCTTCCCTGTCGGCTGGCGGTTGATGCGGACCGCACCCTCGCTCACGAGTCGGGCGCAGTCGGCGCGGGTGCGGGCGACGCGGGCGTTCCACAGCCACACATCCAGGCGCTGCGATGGCACGCCGTCCGGCGTCACCGGCGCAGCGTGGCCAAGGCCGCGAAGGGGCCGCGGGCCGGCGGGGGCCGCACCGGCACCGAGGTGGACGACGCCGCCCGGCGGCGGCGCGGGGCGAGCAGCATCGGCGGCGCCGGCGGGCCATACAGCGTCGGCGCCAGACTGGCGCCCGGCACCAGCCGGAACCCGAGGCGGCGCAGCACGACCGGCAGCGTCCCGGCGGGCACCGAGAAGCGCGAGGCGAGGCCAGGGGGCAAGGCGATACCGCCACGGCGCGCCGCCCAGGCAAGATCGGCAGCCGCCCGCTCGGCGATATCCAGCCGGATCAGGACGGGGCCGGCTTCAAGCCAGCCCATCGCCTCGGCGAAACCCGCCGGCCATGTCGGAGGCGGTGGCATGGACACCAGGGCCGGGGGGGCCGCCTCGGGCGTCGTCAGGCCGTGGTCAAGCGCCCATAGCTGGGCGCGCATCGCCGCCGCGCGGGGCTTCAGCAGCGCGGGCAGGAACAGGGCGAACCGGCCGGCCTTCACCCCCAGCGGCTTCAGCGCGCGGCGAAGGTCCTCGGTGGCGGCGTCGTCGGCGCCCCCATGGCCCGCTGGGATCAGCCCAAGCGACTCGCGCAGCCGGTGCAGCTTGCCGCGCAGCACGGGATCGCCGCCGGCACGCTCGGTCGCGGCGAACAACGGGGCGAGGTCAGCGCGCACCGCGCCGTCGATCCAGTCTTGCAGCCGCGCGCGCAGCCGCTCGCGCTGGGCGCCGTCGAGGAACTCGCTGTCCAGCATCTCCACGCGCGGCCGCAGCGACTGCTCTCCTGGCCGCAAGCGGCCGATCGGGTGGCCGGCCCACTGGACGCGATGGTCCGGGGTCAGGCTGAACGCGCCGTCGCCGGCCGCTTCGGCCTCGTTCACCCGGCGCGGCATCTCCTCGCGCAGGGCCCGTCGGGCGGCGCGCTGGACCATCCGACGCTCCTCCCCGGCGGTGGCCGGGTCGGGGATGAAGGCGAAGCCGCCGATATGGCCGACCGGATGGCCCTCGACCACCACCTCGCCCCGCCTCGTCACCGCCGAGAGCAGATCGGCGCCGTCGGCGTCATCCAGCCGGCGCATCAGCAGCGCGGCCCGGCGGTCCACGAAGCGGGCGGTCAGCTGCTGGTGCAGCGCGTCCGAAAGCAGGTCCTCGACGGCGCGCGCCCGGCCCTGCCAATGGGCGGCGTCGCGCACCCAGTCGGAGCGGGCGGCGATGTAGGACCACACGCGCACCCCGGCGAGACGCTGCATCAGCGTGTCGATGTCGCCCTCCGGCTTGGCGAGGCCGGCGATCTGGCCGGCCAGCCAGTCGGTCGGCAATGTTCCGTCGGTCGCCAGATGGGTGAACACCCGGGCGCACAGGCTGTTGTGGGTCTCGTCGGCGAGCTTACGGAAATCCGGGATCTGGCATGCCTCCCACAAGGTGCGGACCCGCGCCCGCCCTTGCGCCAGTCGCCGTATGTCGGGATCGCGCGCCAGCGCCATCAGGGTCTCGAGGTCCGAGGCGTCGTTGCCCTTCATCAGCCCCGGGCCAGGGACCGGGGCGAGCAGGCTGGCGAGCAGCGAATCGACTTCGCCCATGCGCAAATCGGCGTTGCGCCAGCACAGGTGGTCCAGCGCCTCGAAGCTGTGCGCTTCCACATGGGCGACGATCTCGTCGGGAATGTCGGCGCAGTCTCCGGTGGTGCCGAACGTGCCGTCGCGCATCCCTCGCCCGGCGCGCCCAGCGATCTGGGCAATCTCGGCGGCGGTAAGGCGGCGGATGCGATGGCCGTCGTGCTTGGTGATGCCGGCGAAGGCGACGTGATCGACATCCATGTTGAGGCCCATCCCGATCGCGTCGGTGGCGACCAGGAAATCGACCTCCTTGTCCTGATAGAGCGCCACCTGGGCGTTGCGGGTGCGCGGGCTGAGCCTTCCCATCACCACCGCGCAGCCGCCGCGCCGGCGGCGGATCAGCTCGGCGATCGCGTAGACCTCGGCGGCGCTGAAAGCGACGACAGCGGTACGCGGCGGCAGCTTGGTGAGCTTGGCATTGCCGGTGAAGGTGAGCTGCGACAGCCGCGGGCGGGTCTCCACCCGCGCCTCTGGCACCAGCCGGCGCAGCAGCGGGCGGATTGTCTCGGCGCCGAGGAACATCGTCTCCACCAGGCCACGCGCGTGCAGCAGCCGATCCGTGAAGACGTGGCCGCGGTCGGGATCGGCGCAGAGCTGGATCTCGTCGACCGCGACGAACTCCGTCGCCCGATCGAGCGGCATGGCCTCGACGGTGCAGGAGAACCACCGCGCGCCGGGCGGAACGATCTTCTCCTCGCCGGTGATCAGCGCGACGTTGCGGATGCCCTTGCGGGCGACCATGCGGTCGTAGTTCTCGCGGGCTAGCAGGCGGAGCGGGAAGCCGATGATGCCGGAGCTGTGCGCCAGCATCCGGTCGAGCGCGAGATGGGTCTTGCCGGTGTTGGTCGGGCCGAGGACGGCCTTCACGCGCGAGTCGAAGCCGGACATGGGTCGATGTTTGGGGGTCGCGGGGGAGAATGCAAGCGCTGTGGGCTTTGACAAGACTAACATTGTGTGTTAGTTTTACTGATGATCTCACGAAGCGAGCGCATGGCCGCCGATCGGTACGATTCGAGCTATCCCGACGATCTAATACTGCTCCTCTTCATCCCGCACGGCGAGCCGGAGGGGCCGGAGGTGGTCGAGTTCAAGGCGCGTTATCCTGACTGGTTCACGATTCCGGCCACCTTCGTGCCGCATCCGCGGCCGGCTGAGGCCGTGGCGGAGGCGCCCGGCTTCGCGGCGAGGCCGTCGGAACTTCATCCTGTCCCATTGCCCCCGCGCCGACCCGCCGGCGGAACCGACTGGGACGGCGCGGCGCGCGCCTTTTCGCGCATCAGGTCCGGCTCTCAACGACCCGGCGGCGATGCTGCGTGATAGTCCGGTCACGCGAGGCCTGTTCGGCCTCCCACATAACGTTGCACCGCCCGGTTCGGCCGAGGCCGTGCCGGCGGCCGCGCCGGAAGCCGACCGGACGGTACCTGGGGTGCAGCGTTTGGCCCAGGCGTTTGTGCTGCCCGGCTTCGCGCCGCCGGCGCTGCCGGGTGAAGCCGCGGGCGACGGGATCGACGCCGCCGCGCGGGTTGTCGAACGCCGTCACCCGGGAAGTGCCACGGGTCTTCGCGAACGAAGCGGCCGAGGAACCCCGCAATCCGGCTGACATCCTGGCGCCGGGCGGCGTCAGGATTGGAACGCCCAACCGGAAAGACGAGGACACTCGGAATCTGCCGGGTGGTGCAAGGGCCGCCGAAGATTTGTTCGAGAAACTGTCCAGGGGCGGGACACCAACCAAATCCAGGGCGGCGGATTCGTGGGGTACCGCCCGAAATCCACCAGCGGCCCCCCGGCAATCGACGTGAATATCCCAGGCTTCGGCAGCGAGAAACTCCATTTCCCGTAAAAGGCGCATCATGTCAGGCATGGATGAGATAGTGGAATACGCACTCAACGAGTCCAAGGTCGATTATGTCGGACTCTGGCAGGTTTGCGGATGGGTCAGAAGGATTTTCAGACCGGACGACCCGAGTTCCGCGAAGCAATTGGTTTTCGAGGTCGTCCGGGCCCTCCTTCGTAACGGCCTCGAGGCGGTTGATCTCGCTCCGCCGGGCGAGGGCTGTCGTCCTTGGACCGATCAGCCCCCCGATGCGGTCATTAAGCGCATTTCGGAAGAGTGGACCGCGCTCGGGCGCAACCCCAATCCCGGAGAGGCCGTTTGGTTTCACGATCTACATCTGAAGCCCGTCAATTAGCTCTGGAACGAGACGGAATTTCCTGACGTTCGGGCGCGACCTCCACAAGTGGCGGTTAGCCCTGCGATCTGAATGTGAGGCCGGTTGAACAGGTGTCCCCGCCAACGAGTCCGGTCAGGCGGCCGGCCTCGCTGCCTCTTCGTCGTGGTGAATTGTTGAAATAGCCCGCCGCCCCGCGCATATCGCGATGCCACACACAGGAGCGACGATGACCGACGCGTCCGACACCAAGGAAACCCTCAGCTTTGGCGCCGAGGTCGGGCGGCTGCTCGATCTCGTGGTCCACTCGCTCTATTCCGAACGCGAGATATTCCTCCGCGAACTGGTCGCCAACGCCGCCGACGCGATCGACCGGCGCCGGTTCGAGGCGCTGACCGAGCCCGCGCTCGCCCCACCCGCTGAAGCGACGATCCGCCTGGTGCCCGACAAGAGCGCCCGCACCCTGCTGATCTCCGATGACGGCATTGGCATGACGCGCCAGGAGCTGATCGACAATCTCGGCACCATCGCGCGCTCCGGCACCCGCGCCTTCGGCGAGAAACTGGCCGAGGCGAAGCCCGAGGAGCGGCCGAGCCTGATCGGACAGTTCGGGGTCGGCTTCTACGCCGCCTTCATGGTAGCGGAGCGGGTCGAAGTCGTCTCGCGCAAGGCGGGTTCGGACGAAGCGTTCGCCTGGGCCTCGGACGGCACCGGCGGATTTACCGTTGCCCCGGCGCGCCGCATCCGGGCGGGGACCGACGTGTGGCTGCACATGCGCGCCGAGGCCGAGGAATACCTCGATCCGACGCGGCTGGAGGCGGTGGTTCGAAAGTGGTCGGACAACATCACGGTGCCGATCACCATCGCGCGCGACGGCCGCGACGTTCCCGCCAACGAGGGCACCGCGCTGTGGCGCAAGCCGCGCGCCGACGTCGCGGAGAAGTCCTACGAGGAGTTCTACCAGCGCCTCGGCCACATCTTCGATAAGCCGTGGGCGACCTTGCACTGGCGCGCCGAGGGAATGCTGGAGTTCTTCGCGCTGCTGTTCATCCCCGCTTCCCGCCCGTTCGACTTCCTGGAGCGCGAGCGCGAAGCACGGGTGCGCCTGCACGTCCGGCGCATGTTCATCACCGACCGCGCGGAGTTGCTGCCGGGGTGGCTGCGCTTCGTCGAGGGGGTGGTGGATACCGAGGACCTGCCGCTGAACGTGTCGCGCGAGATGCTGCAAACGACCCCGGTGCTGGCGCGCATCCGCAAGGCCCTGATCGGGCGGGTGCTGGGCGAGTTGAAGAATCGCGCCAAGGACGCCCCCGACTACGCGAAGTTCTGGGAGATTTTCGGCGCCGTGCTGAAGGAGGGCGTCTACGACGATTCCGAATACCGCGGGGAAATCGCCGGGCTGCTGCGCTTCCGCTCGTCCGGCCAGGGGGGATGGGTGTCGCTCGGCGATTATATCGGGCGGATGCAGCCGGACCAGGAGGCAATTTACTATCTGGTCGGCGACGATGCCGACGCGCTGTCCGCCTCACCCCAACTCGAAGGCTTCCGGGCGCGGAACCTGGAGGTTCTGCTGCTCGCCGATTCCATCGATGCGTTCTGGCCGGAGCGGCTCGTAACGTACGAGGGCAAGACGCTCCGAAGCGTCACCCAGGCGGCGGCGGAACTCGACAAGGGCGCCGACCTGCCCGACATCTCGGTGCTGACGACGGCGCTCAAGGCGGCGCTCGAGGATCAGGTCAGCGACGTGCGCGCGACGGGGCGGCTGACCGACAGCGCGGTGGTGCTGTCGGCCAGTGCGGGGCCGGACTTGCAGATGCAGCGGCTGCTGCGTCGGTCCGGGCGAAGCGGGATGCCGGCGCGGCCGGTGCTGGAAGTGAACCCACGCCACGCGCTGATCGAGGCCCTGGGGTGGCGGATCGACGACAAGGCGCTGCTCGCCGAGGCCGCCGCCACCTTGCTCGACCTTGCCCGGGTGCAGGAGGGCGAACTGCCGCGCGATCCCGCGCGCTTCGCCCGCCGGGTGACCGATTTGCTCTCCCGTAGCGTTGGGTGACGGCGCCGGCGGCGCTACAACGGGCTCCCGCCACGGAGTCTCCCATTTATGCTCGACCAAGCACTCGACTGCATCGCCGGCGAGGCTGATCCGGCGCGGACGCTGCACGCGGTGCGCCCGGCGGGGTTCGCCGCCCTGCTCGATCGGCTGACGCCTTCGCAGGCGGGGTTCCTGCGCGATTCCGGGTTCGCGGCTGGTGCGCAGGAACTGGTTCTGCTGCCGGGGGCGGCCGGCGTGAGCGAGGCGGTGCTGGGGCTGGGCGAGGATCGTTCGCCCGCCGCGTTCGGCAATCTCGCGTTGCGCCTGCCGGAGGGATCGGTCTGGCGGATCGACCCGGGCGATTTCGATACGGCGACGGCGGTGCTCGGCTTCTGCCTTGGCGCACACCAGTTCACCGCTTACAAGCCCGCGAAACGCAAGCCGGCGCGGCTGGTGATCCCAGGCGCCGGGCAAAATCGCGCGTTGTCGCAGGCGCGGGCGGCGTGGATGGTGCGCGACCTCATCAACACGCCCGCCAACGACCTCGGGCCGGCCGAACTCGCGGCCTTCACCGCCGCCCTTGGCGAACGGTTCGGCGCGGCGTCGGCGATCACGGAGGGCGCGGCCCTGGACCGCGAATACCCGACCATCGCCGCGGTCGGTCGCGGCTCGGCCCGCGCGCCCGCGGTCGCCAGCTTTTGCTGGTCCGGCAGTGCGGCCCACGACGACGCACCGCTGCTGTCCTTGTGCGGCAAGGGGGTGTGCTTCGATACCGGCGGCTACGACCTCAAACCGTCGGCGGGGATGCTGCGGATGAAGAAGGACATGGGCGGAGCCGCGACGGTGCTCGGCCTCGCGCGCATGGTGATGGAAGCGGATGTGCCGGTCCGCCTCGCCGTGCGAATCGGCTGCGTGGAGAACTCGGTGTCCGGCACCGCAATGCGCCCGCTCGACGTGATCCGCACCCGCGCCGGCCTGACGGTCGAGGTGGGCAACACCGACGCCGAAGGGCGGTTGGTGCTGTGCGACCTGCTGGCCGAGGCGGCGGCGGAGCAGCCGGCGCTGCTGATTGATTGCGCCACCCTCACCGGGGCGGCGCGGGTCGCGCTCGGCCCCGATTTGCCGGCCCTGTTCTGCGACGACGACGGCTGGGCCGAGGCGATCCTTCGGGCCGGCGCGGCGCAGCACGATCCCCTGTGGCGGCTCCCGTTGTGGGACGGCTACGCAAGCTGGCTGAACAGTCCCGTGGCCGATCTGAACAACGTCTCGACGAAGCCGCTGGCGGGCGCGATCGTCGCGGCGTTATTCCTGAAACGTTTTGTTGACCCATCTGTTCCATGGGCGCATCTCGACCTATATGCGTGGAACGACCAGACAGCGCCGGCGCGTCCCGAGGGCGGAGAGGCGCAGGCGATACGGGCGATGTTCGCCGCGATCGTCGAGCGTCTTGTCGATGCCGCCCCGAATAGGAACACCGGGGTAACATCTTCGTGAGGAGCTGGCAACGAACGCTGTGTGGACGAGTATTGTGAAGTGCCGCATACCGCGGCCGACCTGCGCGCCCGATAACGCCTGGCGTGCATGAGAGGACTGGACATGGCAACGAGTCTCGGCCCCGACCACCTTATCGCCATCCTGCGGGATACCATCGTCGCGTTGGTTCGCCGCGATGGGCCTGATCTGTCGGCCCGCCAACTCGGCGTGTTCCTGACCTGCTACTTGCAGGATGGGGCGCACACCGTACGCGGTCTCGCCGCCGAGTTGCACGTCTCCAAGCCGGCGATCACCCGCGCGCTCGACCGCCTCGGCGAACTCGATCTGGCGCGCCGCAAGATCGACCCGCTGGACCGGCGCAGCGTGCTGGTGCAGCGCACGCTGAAGGGCACCGGGTTCCTGCGGGATCTGCGTTCCATCATGGGAGAAGCCGCGCTGACGGTCCGCAAGGGCGGTGCGCCCGAAGCGGAACCGGCAAGCCGCAGGATGACTACCAGCGCGTAAGCCCGGCGGCGCGGGAGCGGGCGAGGACGAACGCCAGCCACGGAAGCTGCGGCAGCAACGCGAGCGCTGGCACATAGGGTTTCAGCGGCGGGGGCGCGGCGATGAACAGCAGGCAGCTTCCGCCGCCCCACACCGCGAAGCCCCAGTGCACCAGGGCCACGGCAGGCGCCGGGACGCCTGAGCGCTGGGCGACCTGATAGAGATGGCCGCGATGCGCGCTGGTCAGCCGCTCGCCCGCCCAGGCGCGGCGCGCGAGGGTGAAGGCGACGTCGAACAACACGCCCGCCAGCAGCATCGGCATCAGCAGCAGCGATAGCTCCACGCCGTCTAAGCGGGCGGCGATCACGCCCAGCATGGCGAGCACGAAGCCGCAGAACTGGCTGCCCACGTCGCCCATGAAGATACGGGCGCGCGGGAAGTTAAACGGCAGGAAACCGAGCACCCCGGCGGCCAGCA
>JBDTFI010000418.1:0-4905 GCA_039938035.1 Acetobacteraceae bacterium
ACATCGTCGGTCGTGAGGGGACGCGGCATGGTCCAGCTAAGATCGTCAGGCAGCGCGGAGGCGCCGATCGCCCCGGAATTGCGGGCCGCCTGATGGTAGCCGCGTCCGCCGTCCTGGACCTGGCCGAACAACCGGCAATCCTGCCCTTCGACCGCTTCCGCCAGGCGCTTCGGGCCATCGAGAGCGCTGTCGTTGAACGCCTGAACCTTCGGCTGGACGGCCTGATGCGGGGCCATCGCCAGCGGCTCCGTGACCGTTAGCGCCGCTCCCCCACGCGCCCGGTTCGCGTGGTACTGGATAAGTTGCGGGGTGACTTTGCGCTGATCGGACAACGCCGTGGTCATGGAGGCGTGGATCACCCGATTGCGGAGCGTCCTGCCGGCAAGGACAATGGGGCTGGAAAGTGCCGAATAGTATCCGGTGTCGACCATTCAGCCGCTCTCCTTGGGATTCATTCGGGCTGGCGGACGCACCCGCTGCCGCGTTGCGCGGACGGGGAGCGGCGCGGGAGCGGCGATCGCTCCCTGGCGGCGAATGCGGGGCTGCGGCGGTGTGTGATTCGATCAGCGTCGGGTTCCTGCTCGCCCGCTTGGTCGAGGCAGCAATCGGGCGGTATAAACGAGTGATCGGCGATACTCTCCGCTCGCGGACGTATCGACGTCAGGCGACGGGAGTGGCCGTTGCTGCAAACGCCCTGAACTGGATGCTGGAGTCCGGACGCTCAAGGCTCATTCGCATCGCGTGAAACCCGACGATGGTTGGGGTCACTGCGTGCGTCCCGATGATCCCTGCAACAGGGCCGCCGCGCGCTGGACGCCTGGCCGCCTGACGAGGACACTTGAAATGGCACTTGCGGGCACCGATGCTGGACTGCTCCTCGCCTTGCAGGCGCTGCTCGGCGCCGAGGCCGTGATCACCGACCCGGCGGAACGCGCGCTGGCCGCCGCCGATATCCTGCCCGCCGCGGATGCTGTGCCACCCGACCTGGTGCTGCGCCCGCGCAGCACCGACCAGACCGCCGCCGCCATGCGCTTGCTCGCCGCCGCCGGCATCCCCATCGTCCCCCGCGGCGCCGGCCTGTCCTACACCGGCGGTGTCGTCCCCCGCAGCCCCAGCGTGGTCATCGACACCGCCGCCCTCGATTCCGTTACTGTGGTAGCCGAGGATTTATACGCCATCGTGGGCGCCGGCTGCAGCTGGGAAAAATTGGCCGCCGCCCTGAAGCCGCACGGCCTGCGTCCGGCCCCCTCGCCACCAATCTCCGGTAGCCACTCCACCATCGGCGGCGCCGCCGCGCAGGGCGTGACCGGCTCGGAGGGGATCATTGGCCTCGCCGTAGTGCTGGCCGACGGCAGCGTCGTGCGAACCGGCACCTGGACCACCCCTGGAGCCGTGCCCTTCGGGCGTCATTACGGACCTGACCTGACCGGCCTGTTCATCGGCGATTGCGGCGCGTTCGGCGTCAAGACCGAGATCGTCGTCCGCCTGCTGCCGCCGACCCAAAAGCGCTTCGCCTCGTTCGGCTTCAGCCGCGGCGTGGATGTGGTCACGGCCATCGGCACCCTGCAGCGTGGCCCCGGCGGTAAGGCCCTTGCCTTCGATCGCGCCCGAGCGGCAGACGCGACCGGCAAGATGGAACTGGGCGAGGTTCTGCGCACCGCTGCCGCCGTTGCCGGCAGCGCCGGGTCGATGGGCCAAGCGCTGAAGGGCGTGATCGGCCTCGCCCGCGCCAAGGGCGAGATCGCCGAAGCCCCTTGGTCCCTGCACATAACCGCCGAGGGCGCCACCGCGGCCATAGCCGATGCGCAATTGGACGCCATGCGCCGCATCTGCCTGGACGCCGGCGGCACCAAGATCGCTCCTGCCGTGCCGCAGGCGCTGGACGCCCGCCCCTTCTCCGTGCGCGGCATGGTGGGCCAAAGTGGCGAGCGCTGGGTGCCGGTACACGGCAACCTGCCGCTCTCGGCCGCGCCGGGATGCCTGACGGCGATCGAGGCTTATCTGGCCGGCCGCGCGGAGGAAATCCGCACCCACGGCATCCGCATCAACTGGCTCATCCTCTCCATGGGCGCGTACATCACGATGGAACCCATGTTCTACTGGTGCGACGCCCTCGACCCGCTGCACCTGAAATACCTCTCCGAGCGCAACCGCAGCCGCTTCGGCCACTTTCCAGCAAACCCGGCCGCGCGCGCCTTCGCGGACGCGTTGCGGGCGAGCGTGCGCGACCTGATGGACAGCCATGGCGCGACGCACAACCAGATCGGCCGCTTCTACGCCCCGCCGAGCGGGAACATGCTACACCGGCTGAAGGCAGCGCTCGACCCGCACGGGCGGATGAACCCGGGCGTGCTGGCGCTGTGACGGTCCAGGGCTGGCCGCCTTCCCCAGCATCGGCGCCATTTCTGGCCCGGTCGACTGCGCCGTCATCGCGATCCCCGCCGACGCGCCCAACAGGTTCCTTGCCGCCCTGCGCCTCGCGCGAGCCAACCGCAAGCCGGTGATCCTGATGAAATCCGTCCGCACGCCACAGGGCGCGGCGGCAGCGGCGTCCCACACCGCGTCCCTGGCCGGGGTCGACGGCCGCCTACTACGCCGTGTTCAAGGAATACGGCGCCTACCGCGCCCGCACGACGGAGGAGGTGCTGGATGTCGCCTATGCCGCCCTCGCGGGCGTGCTGCCGCCCGATCGCCGGATCGCCATCATGACCAATTCCGGCGGCATGGGCGTGCAGATCGCCGACTTCGCGGCCGAGTCGGGGCTGGAGTTGCCGGCGGTTCCGTCCAGCGCCCAGGCGAAAATCCTGGCGCTGGTACCGAACGGCTCTCCCAACAACCCGGTCGATTTCACTGCCCAATGGCTGGCCGAGCCGGGCCCGATCCCTGGCTGAATAGAGGTGCTGCTGAGCGATTGCGATTTCCCGACGCTGCTCTGCTTCCTGGGCACCAGCGGCAGCAACCCGGTCATCTATGACAGCATCAAGCCCCTACTGGAACGCTATCCCGGCGGCCTGGTCATCATGGCCATCAGCGTCGAGCCGGAGGTGACGCAGCGGTTCGAGGCGATCGGCCGCCTGGTATTCGAGGAGCCGGCCCGCGCGCTTACGGCCCTCGCGGCATTGGCTGGCTTCGGCCGAAGCTTCACGCAGGAGAGCGTTGCCACCACACCCAGCGCCTGTCCGCGTCTGCCTGCCGGCCGGCTGAACGAACAGGCGGCGAAGCAAGTCCTGGCAGCGTGCGGCGTCGCCTGTCCGCGCGAGAAATTGCCCCGACGCCCGAGGCGGCGGGAGCGGCGGCGGCCGGGTTCGGCGTTCCCGTCCGCCTGAAAATCCTATCCGCGGAGATCCCGCCCAAGACCGAGGTAGGCGGCGTGGCGCTGAACCTGGACGGCCGCGATGCGGTGATGGCGGCCGCGTCCCGTATGCAATCCCAGGTCCAGGCCGCGCGGCCCGGCGCCAAGCTGGACGGGTTCCTCGTGACGCCGATGCTCAGCGGCGGCGTCGAGCGCATCATCGGCGTCACCCAGGATCCGGTCTTCGGTCCCATGGTGATGGCCAGTATGGGGGGCGTCGCCGTGGAGCTGCTGAAGGACCATCGCTTGGCGTCTGGCGCCGGTCACGGAAGCGCAGGCGCTCGAAATGGTGCAGGCGCTCGCTCTGCATCCGCTGCTGACGGGCTATCGTGGGCGTCCAAAAAATGGACGTCGAAGCCTTGGCGGGCGCGATCGCCGCCATCTCCTACGTCGCTGCCGCCAATGCCGGCCACGTCCGCACCATCGAGGTCAACCCGATCCTCGTGCTGCAAGAGGGCCACGGTGCGCTAGCGCTGGATGCGGCGATCGAAGCCGGTGAGGTCGCTGCCTGACGTCGCGGCAGTATCTGTGATCCGGTCCTCGGGTTCAGGATTTCGGGCGGTGCAGAAAGGCGACCACCTCCGCTTCGGAGACGACGTCGGCATATTTGGCGTCCATGTCGAACAGATTGGCTTCGTGGGGTGCCGGGTGACGGTCGCCGCAGGCTTCGCGCACGACGATCGGAATGAAGCCGTGCTGCATGGCATCCACGCAGCTTGCCCGCACGCAGCCCGAGGTGGTGAGCCCGGTCAGCAGCACAGTGTCCACCCGAGCGGCGGTGAGGGTGGCCGCCAGCGAAGTGCCGAAGAAGGCGCTGGCGTATTGTTTTGAGACCACCGGCTCGTTTGGACGGGGCACGAGGCCATCGGGAAAGCGGCCGAGGGTAGAGCCGGGGAGATAGGCCTTGAGGTTCGGCACCTTACGGAAGAAGACGCCGCCGTCGAGGCCGGCCGCCTGAAACTGCACATTGGTGAAGATGACGAGGATACCGGCCTTCCGCGCCGCGTCCAGCACGCGAAGGGCGGCGGCCAGCGCGTCTTCGACGCCCGCATAGAAGGGCGAGCTCGGCTCGAAGTAGGCCTGCACGAAATCGATCAGCACCAGTGCCGGGCGCATGCCGAAGCCAAGGCGATGATGGTAGCCGGCGGTGGCGTAATTGGTGTCGAGGCGTTCGGTCATGGCGGCCTCATGGGTTGCTCATCGCGTTACGAGTCCCATCGCGCGCGCGATCTGGTCCCGCAGCATCTCGTTGGCGCCCTCGCCGAACGTGTAGAGGCGGCTGTCGCGCAGAATGCGGTTCATCGGGCTGTCCGCGACATAGCCGTAACTCGCCAGGATCTGCATGCCGTCCGACGCGACCGCTTGCAGCGTCTCGGACGCCAGCACCTTGGCCTGGGCTGCCTCGCGCCGGCAGGGCTGGTCCGTCGTCATCAGCCAAGCGAGGCGATAGAGCATCAGGCGCGCTTGATCGACCCGCGCCTGCATGTCCACCAATTTGTGCCGTGAGCCAATTGCCGCCGAGGCCACCGAAGCCCTCCGGAAACGGGATTGCG
>JBDTFI010000419.1:0-14550 GCA_039938035.1 Acetobacteraceae bacterium
TTCAAGCGCGGCCAGGTGCTCTACATCTACACGAAGGACGCCGAGGGAAAGATCCACTCGCGGCGCGACATGGGCGTGTTCTTCATTCCCATGACGGGGGCGATGATGAAAGAAGCGGCCGCGCATACCCCGACCTGAGATTCTCCCCCGCGACGATGAGGTATTCATGTCCGCCACCCATCCGCACCTGATCACCGACGAGGCCGCGCTGGAGGCATTGTACGGCTTGCCGTCGGAAGGCGCGGTGCGCAAGGAGGTGGACTATATCCATCCCCACTACGCGGCACTCATCGCCGCTTCGCCCTTCGTGACGGTCGCGACCTCCGGGCCGGGAGGAATGGACGTCTCCCCGCGCGGCGATCCGGCGGGGTTCGTGGTCGTCGCGGACGAGCACACGCTGCTGATCCCGGATCGGCGCGGCAACAACCGCACCGACACGATGCGCAACCTGGTTCACGACCCGCGGATCGCCCTGCTGTTCCTGATCCCCGGCGTCGGCGAGACGTTGCGGGTCAACGGGCGGGCGGCCATCTCGGTCGATCCGGCGCTGCTCGAACGCTTCCCCGCGCAAGGCAAGCTGCCGCGCGCGGTGATCGTGGTCACGGCGGAGCGGGTGTATTTTCAGTGTCCCAAGGCGCTGGTCCGCTCCGAGTTGTGGAACCCGGACAAGCGCATTCCCCGCTCGGCGCTGCCGAGCACGGGCACGATCCTCGCCGATCTGACGCGCGGGGCCATCGAACGGGACGCGTACGACGCAGCCTATCCCGAGCGGCTGCGGGCGACGATCTACTGACATGGCACATCTCAGGACAGCGCTGACGGAACTGCTCGGCATCGAGCATCCGATCCTGCTCGCCCCGATGGGCTCGGCCGCCGGCGGCCGCCTCGCCGCCGCGGTCACCCAGGCCGGCGGGCTCGGGCTGATCGGGTCCGGCTACGCCGACAGCGCCGCGATCAGGCGAGAGCTGGTGGCGGCGGGCAACACGCGGGTCGGGATCGGCCTGATCCTCTGGGCCTTAAACGAGCGGCCCGAGGCCCTGGATGTCGTGCTGGCGGCGAGCCCGCCGGCGGTGATGCTGTCGTTTGGCGATCCGGTGCCCTTCGTCGGCACGGTCAAGCGCGCCGGCTGCAAGGTCATCTGCATGGTCCAGACCCTCGCGGAGGCGAGGCTCGCAGCGGAGGCGGGGGCGGACATCATCATCGCCCAGGGGCGCGACGCTGGCGGCCATGCGGGGACGACGCGGGGGACGATGGGCTTCGTTCCCGCCGTGGTCGATGCGGTTCACCCCATTCCGGTCGTCGCCGCAGGCGGAATCGCCGATGGCCGGGGCCTCGCCGCTGCCCTCACGTTGGGGGCAGCCGGAATCCTCATGGGGACGCGCTTCGCCGTCTCTCGCGAATCGCTGTGGAGCGAAGCCGTGAAGCAAGGCGCGGTCGCCGCCGGAGGCGATCAGACGCAGCAGACGCGCGTGTTCGATATCGTCAGAGGCGCCAATTGGCCAAGCCAGTATCCCGGGCGCGCGCTGAAGAACGCCTTTTCGGAGAAATGGCACGGCCGCGAGGCGGAACTGCAAGCTGCCCGCCCGGAGGAGGAAAAGGAATACGACGGCGCGGCGGTGAACGATCTTTCGACCCGGGTTCTCTGGGCGGGCGAAAGCGTCGATCTGGTGGACGACGTGATGACCGCCGGCGACATCGTCGAACGCACCGTCGCGGAAGCGGTCGCGGCGTTGGAGCGCAGCGTCGGGTTGTCGCGATAGCGGCGGTTGCCCGGTACGCCAACACTGGAAACAGCTTGCATCCGCTGGCACAGTGGCGTCAGGAGCCGCCATGCATATCGAAACAGACACAACCAAGCACCTGAGCCACGCCGCCGAGGCGGCGCGCGCGGCCTCGCGCGTGCTCGCCCGGGTGCCGGGCGCGCGGCGCGACGCGGCGTTGCGGGCGATGGCTGCTTCGGTGCGACGCGAGGCGCCGGCGATCCTCGACGCGAACGCCTCCGACCTCGCCGAGAGCAACGGGAACGCGGCGTTCCGCGATCGGCTGATGCTCAACCCGGCGCGCATCAAGGCGATGGCGGTCGGGCTGGAGGAGATCGCCGCGCTGCCCGACCCGCTCGATCGTACGCTCGCCGAGTGGACGCGCCCCAACGGGTTGCGCATCCAGCGCATCGCGACGCCGATTGGAGTGATCGGCATGATCTACGAGAGCCGCCCGAATGTCGGCGCCGATGCCGCCGGGCTGTGCCTGAAATCCGGCAACGCCGTCATCCTGCGTGGCGGATCGGAAAGCCTGCGCAGCGCGCGCGCGATCAATCGAGCGCTGATCGCGGGACTGCGCGAGGCCGGGCTGCCGGAAGCAGCGGTACAGATCGCGCCCACGGCCGATCGCGCCTATGTCGCGGCGATGCTCGGCGCGGCGGGGCTGATCGACCTCATCATCCCGCGCGGCGGCCGATCGCTGGTGGAACGTGTGCAGCGTGAGGCGCGGGTGCCGGTGCTCGCCCACGCCGAGGGGCTTTGCCACACCTATGTCCACGAAGCCGCCGACCCGGCGATGGCGCGCCGGATCGTCGCCAACGCCAAGATGCGCCGCACCGGCGTGTGCGGGGCGACCGAGACGCTGCTGATCGACGCCGCCATCGCGCCCGCCCAACTGCCCGGCATCGTCGCCGACCTGCGCGCGCTCGGCTGCGATTTCCGCGCCGATGCGCGGGCGCGCGCGATAGTCCCCGACCTGACCCCGGCGAGCGAGAACGATTTCGCTACCGAATGGCTCGACGCGACCCTGTCGGTCGGCGTGGTCGACGGGCTGGATGAGGCGCTCGCGCATATCGCGCGCCACGGCAGCGAACATACCGAGGCCATCATCACCGAAGACCGCGCCGCCGCCGATCGGTTCCTGCGCGGGATCGACAGCGCGGTGGGACTGTGGAACGCCTCGACCCAGTTCTGCGACGGCGCGGAATTCGGCTTCGGCGCCGAGATCGGCATCGCCACGGGGCGCCTGCACGCGCGCGGCCCGGTCGGGCTGGAGCAACTCACGTCGTATCGCTACGTGGTGCGCGGCAGCGGTCAGGTGCGTCCCTGAACCTGCATGGCGACCGTCCATGACCCCATTCCGCGCTTCGGCGATCGGCGGCGTATGCGGATCGGCCTGCTCGGCGGCTCGTTCAACCCGGCGCACGCGGGCCATCTGCATGTCGCGCGGCTGGCGCGGCGGCGGCTGCGGCTCGATCAGGTCTGGCTGATGGTTTCGCCCGGCAACGTGCTGAAGCCGCGCGACGGAATGGCGCCGTTCGCGCAGCGGATGAAATCGGCGGCGGCACTGGCCGACGGGCGGCGGATCGTCGCCACCGGGATCGAGGCGGCGCTCGGCACAAGCTACAGCGCCGACACGCTGGCCGCGCTGGCACGGCGATTTCCGCGCGCGTCATTCGTGTGGATCATGGGCGCCGACATCCTCGAGCAATTGCCGCGCTGGCACCGCTGGCGCGAGATCGCCCGGCGCATCCCGCTCGCGATCGTTCCCCGCGGCGGGCGTAATGCGCGGGTGCTGGCGGGTCACGCTGCGCGGACGCTGCGGGCGGCGCGATGGCGCGATCGCGCAGCCGACACGCTCGCGGGCGCGACGGCGCCCGCCTGGGCGTTCCTGAGCGTCCCCCGTCACCCCGCCTCGGCCACGGCTATCCGCGAAGGAATCCGGTCATAACCAAGCCCCCTGCTCCATCGTCCCGCAAGAAACCCATCCGCAAGGTGCCCAGGCCGCTGCCGGCCGCCGATAAGACGCCGGGAACGCCGCGCAAGAAAGCCGCCGCCGCGGGTCCGAAGAGCCTGCGCAAACGCGCCGGTTCGACGCCGCCCGATCAGCTCGACCGGCTGCAAGGCGTGATCGTCGCGAGCCTCGAGGACAACAAGGCCGAAGCCGTGATCACGCTCGACCTCGCCGGCAAGGCGGCGTTTTGCGATCGCATGGTGATCGCGACGGGTCTGGCCGATCGCCAGATCAGCGCGATGGCCGAGCACCTGATCGAGAAGCTGAAGGACACCGGGATGAAGCGCGTGCAGATCGAGGGCGCCGGCGGGTCGGACTGGGTGCTGATCGACGCCGGCGACATCGTCGTGCATCTGTTCAAGCCGGAGGCGCGGACGACCTACGCGCTGGAGAAGATGTGGGGGCCGGACCTGGACGAGGCGGGGTGAACCCGTTTCCGCTGGCGGGGAGCGCGCCTTAGCTCTGGGTCAAGAAGCGCGTGTTGGCGGTGACCACCCGGATCAGCCGAACGATCTGCCGCATGCCCTCGCGGTCTGTCGACGGCGCGTAGGCGGCCACGATCGGCTGGCGGCGTGGCTCGGGGGTTAGTGTCAGGCGTTGGACCGTGCCGGCGGCCAATGCCGGCTCCACGATGCAGACCGGCAGTAGACTGATCCCCGCGCCGGCCGCCACCAGCGTCGCTATCACTGCCACACTGTCACAGTTCGCGAGCCGCGGCGGATGCAGGCGGACCTCGGCGAACCAGTCGGTCAACACCGCGGACAGATGCGATGGCGGCGGATCGGTGAAGATCTGCTGCGCCAACAGATCGTGCGGTTCGATCGGCGCGGTCAGACCCAGGCTGGGGCTGGCGACCCAGGCGATCTCCTGCTGCCCGAGCGGCTCCGTCACCAGACGCGCGGTGGCCTGCGACGGCGACAAGATCGCCAGATCGAGCTT
Organism: Acetobacteraceae bacterium; assembly: GCA_039938035.1. Classification (GTDB taxonomy): domain Bacteria; phylum Pseudomonadota; class Alphaproteobacteria; order Acetobacterales; family Acetobacteraceae; genus DATFDN01. The sequence continues at coordinate 4,714 of JBDTFI010000419.1, forward strand.
CTGGTGCTGTACCCGATCGGCCAGTACCCGGCTGTTGCCGACACTGACCGTTATCTCCAGCGCCGGATGCGCCCGCCGCGCCACCTTCATGAAATCGGCCAGACAGACCAACGCGAACCCGTCGGATACGCCGAACCGCAGCCGACCGCGCAACCGCCGCCCCGGCTGCAATTGGTCGGTCAGGTCCGAGGTCAGCGCCATGATCCGCTCGACATAGTCGAACATCGTGACGCCCTGCGGAGTGAGCCGGGAGCCCTGCGCGTTACGCTCAATCAGCGCGACGCCAACCGACCGCTCCAGCGCCCGCAACCGCACCGAGACGGTTGGCTGGGTGACGCCCAGGCGCTCGCCCGCAGCGTGGAAATTGCCCAGCCGGGCGACCCAGTAGAACGCCTCCAGATGTGCAATGCTCCTGATCATCGATACAACTTCTGTATCAGCCAGCGTAAGTTTTCAATTGGCGGCAAGCAGTCGGGTGCCGCTACGCTGCCACCACCAAACTAAATTCCTACTGGGGGGTAGCACATGAGTTTGCATTACCTGACGCGGAAACGCGACATCACCGACGCTCTGCGCAAGACCGTGGTCGAGGACCTGCCGGAGATTGAGCAGATCCAGGACACCGAGCTGCGTCGCAAGGCAATCGAGGCCTGGGCGGTGTCGCTCGCCTATTCCAGCTTCGGCCGGATCAGCGACATCCCGCCCGAAGGCAATCCCGGCCAGTCGACGCTGAAGCGCGGCAGCCAGGCCGACCACCTGCGTGGGGTGACCCATCTGGCGTTGGCGATCGCCGACGAGTTCAGGGCAACGCGGCCGGAATGCGTCCTCGACCGCGACGTCGTGCTGACCGGCGGGCTGTGCCACGATGTGGGGAAGCCGTATGAGTTCGATCCGGTGAACCTGAAGCGCTGGGAGGAGGATCCGTCGGCCGTCGGCCAGCCCACGCTGCGCCATACGGTGTTCGGCACCTTCGTCTGCCTGACCGTCGGCCTGCCCGAAGAGATCGCGCATATCGCCTGCGGCCATTCGCTGGAGGGCCAGCATCTCGGGCTGTCCACCGAATGCATGATCGTGCGCCATGCCGATCATGTATTCTGGCAGATTGCCGGCGCGCTGGGGCTGCTGAAACCGGAATCGCTGAAGAATATCGGCACGATGATGCGGCCGCGCCCGTTCCCGGGCGAACGCTTGTCCGCAGCCGCGGAATAAGGAGCAGATCGATGTTCAGATATTTCACGGCCGCCGTCACCGCGTTGCTGTTCGCCGCCACGGCGGCCAGTGCGCAAGTGCCGAAGGACTCCGCGCTGGCCCGGGTGAAGAGCGAGGGCGTGCTGAAAGTCTGCTACGCCCAGGTGACGCCGGACAGCTACAAGGATCCGAAGACCGGCGAATGGACGGGCGTGTTTGTCGATATCGTCAACGAACTCGCTGCCTGGATGAAGGTGAAGGTGCAGCCGGTGGAAGTGCAGTGGTCCACGGTCATCCTGGCATTGAATCGCGGCGACTGCGACCTGTTCGGTGCCAGCCTGCTGTACAATGCGCCGCGTGCCGAGGAGATCGACTACATCACGCCGTTCTCGGCCAAGGGCATGAACGCGGTGATCACCAAGGGCAACCCGAAGCATTTCGCCAAGCCGGAGGACTTCAACAAGGAAGGGGTGACGCTCGCCGTGGTCGCCGGGTCGCGTGATCAGGAAGTGTCCCAGCGCATGTTCCCCAAGGCCAAGATCATCGCGTTGTCCACGCCGACGGACATCGCGTTGTTCGAATCGGTGCGCCGCGGCGACGCCGACGCCGCGTTCGCCAATGGCATCACCATCCGCTGGTGGCTGAAGTCGCCGGGGGCGAGTTGGGCCGACGTGGCCTTCGCCGATGATTTCAGCGTGCAGCCGAACGGTTGGGCGATCCGCTATGGCGACCCGGCCTGGAAGGACTTCCTTGAAGCGTTTGGCCATTGGGCGGCGGCCAACCACCGCGCCAAGGATCTCTACGAGCAATACCTGGCCAAGTCGTCGCTGTTCTAACCGCACCCGGTGCGCGCCCTTCGGCTACTCTGGGAGTACCGCGATCCGCTGATCGCCGGGATGGGCATAACGATCCTGCTGTCCGTCCTGGCGATGGTCGCGGCGATCGTGATCGGCCTGATCGCCTGCTTCGGCATGATGGCGCGCTGGCGAGGGTTGCGCTACGTGGCGTTCCTGCTGGTGGAGTTTTGCCGCGACACGCCGATCCTGGTGCAACTCATCTGGGTTCACTACGCACTGCCCGACATCGTCGGCGTGAAGTTCACCGCGTTCGAGAGCGCCTTCATTGCGCTCACCATGCAATCCAGCGGCTACCTGGCGGAGGAATATCGCGCCGGTATCCAATCCATCGAGCATGGCCAGGTGGAGGCGGCGCAATCACTCGGGCTGCGCTGGTGGCCGATCATGCGCCACGTCGTGCTGCCGCAGGCGGTCATACGCATGCTGCCGGGCGTGCTCAATCAGTTCGTCACCTGCTTCAAGAGCACCAGCATCGTGTCGGTCATCGCCGTGCCGGACCTGATGTACGAGGCCAGCTTGGTGGTCAGCGCGACCTTTGTGTCAATGCCGGTCTACACGTTCGTGGCGCTGGTGTATTTCGTCTTCGTTCTTGCGGTATCGGCCGGGGTGCGCCAGCTGGCAAGCCGGCTGCCGACGGCGCACGTGGCGACGCGACTCTGACCTGAGGGCTGAGAGGCGAGATACGCAACCGGTAAGTTGCTCTTTCCCCTACAGCACCACCAGATCGTCCCGATGGATCATCTCGTCGCGCCCGCGCCATCCCAGGATCGCCTCGATCTCATCAGACCGGTGCCCGGCGATCCGCTCCGCATCCATGCTCGCGTACGCCGACAGCCCGTGCGCCAGCGCCGTGCCGTCCGTGCCGCGCACCACCACCGGATCGCCACGCTCGAACGTGCCCTCGACCCGGCGCACGCCGGCCGGCAGCAGCGAACTCCCGGCCGCCAGCGCGCGCGCCGCGCCCGCATCCACCACCACCGCACCGAGCGGGGACAGTGCCCCGGCGAGCCAGCGCTTGCGGGCCGAGCGTCCCTCGGGCGCGGCGAGGAACCAGGTGCAGCGTGCGCCGTTGCGCAGCGCGCTCAGCGGCCGGTCGACATGCCCGCGCACGATCGCCATCGCACAGCCCGCCTGGGTCGCGATCCGTGCCGCCACCAGCTTGGTCCGCATCCCGCCAGAGGAGTAGCCGGGCGGCGGGTCGCCTCCCATCGCCTCGATCTCCGCCGTCAGCGTCTCGACCACAGGAATGTGGCGCGCCTCCGGATCGCGGCGCGGGTCGGTGGTATAGAGGCCGTCGATGTCGGACAGCAGGATGAGCTGATCGGCCTGCACCATCTCGGCGACGCGCGCGGCCAGGCGATCGTTGTCGCCGAAACGGATTTCGGCGGTGGCGATCGTGTCGTTCTCGTTGATGACCGGGACGCAGCCGAGCCCGAGCAGCGTGTTCAAGGTCGCGCGCGCGTTCAGGTAGCGCCGGCGGTCCTCGGTATCCTCGGGCGTCAGCAGAAGCTGCGCCGCCGTCAACCCGCACCCCGACAGCGCCTCGGTCCAGGCCCGCGCAAGCGCGATCTGTCCCACTGCGGCGGCCGCCTGGTTCTCTTCCAGTCGTAGCCGCTTGTGGGTGAAGCCGAGCGTGCGCCGCGCGAGCGCGATGGCCCCCGAGGACACCACGATGACGTCGGCGCCCTCCGCGCGAAGATCGGCGATATCGGCCGACACCCCGGCGAGCCAGCCCGCGCGCGGCCTTCCCTCCGCCTGATCGACCAGCAACGCGCTGCCGATCTTCACCACCAGCCGGCGCGCCTGCGACAACTCCGGCAACGATGTCACGCCGCCCGCGCCCGCCGGGCCGCACCGATCGCGGTTTGCAGCGCGCGCAGCATCTCCGCCACGCCCGCGCCGGTCGCCCCCGACATCAGCATCACCTCCCGCCCGGTCGCGCGCCGCAACGCCGCGCGTCGCGCCGACGCCTCGCGCGGGGTCATGGCGTCGGCCTTGTTGAGCGCGACGATCTCCGGCTTCTCGGCAAGCCCCGCCCCGTAGGAGGCCAGCTCCTCCCGCACCGTCCGCCAGGCCGCGACCACGTCGCCGGCGGCGCCGTCGATCAGGTGCAGCAGCACGGCGCAGCGTTCGACATGGCCGAGGAAGCGGTCGCCCAGGCCGGCGCCCTCGTGGGCGCCCTCGATCAGGCCGGGGATGTCGGCCAGCACGAACTCCTCGGCGTGCGACAGGCGGACGACGCCGAGCTGCGGATGCAGGGTGGTGAACGGATAATCCGCGATCTTCGGGCGCGCGGCGGAGGCGGCGGCGAGGAAGGTCGACTTGCCGGCGTTCGGCAGCCCGATCAGCCCGACATCGGCGATCAGCTTCAGGCGCAGCCACACCCAGCGCTCCTGCCCGGGCCAGCCCTTGTCGGCCCGGCGCGGAGCGCGGTTGGTCGAGGATTTGTAGTTCGCATTGCCGAACCCGCCGTCCCCGCCGCGCAGCAGCACGACGCGCTGGCCAGGACCCGCGAGGTCGGCGAGCACCGTCTCGCGGTCCTCGTCCATGATCTGCGTGCCGAGCGGCACCTTGATGACCACGTTCGGCGCGCCCGCGCCGGTCCGGTCGGCACCGGAGCCGTTGCCGCCCTTGCGGGCGCGGAAATGCTGCGTGTAGCGGAAGTCGATCAGCGTGTTGAGGTTCTCCGCCGCCTCGAAGATCACGTCGCCGCCCTTGCCGCCGTTGCCGCCGTCCGGGCCGCCGAACTCCATGTGCTTCTCGCGCCGGAACGCGATCACCCCGTCGCCACCGTCGCCCGAGCGGAGGTAGATCTTGGCCTGGTCGAGAAACTTCATGGATGTTGCTCTGAAACGACAAAGGGGCCGGCTCGCGCCGACCCCCACGGGACACAGTCCGAAGGTCGGAACCTACTCAGCTGTTGCCGGCGGTCGGACGGAGATATGGACACGGCCCTCGGACTTGCGCTGGAACTCCACCCTGCCGTCGATCAGGGCGAAGATGGTGTGGTCCTTGCCAAGGCCGACGTTCTGGCCGGGCTTCCACTTGGTGCCGCGCTGGCGCACCAGGATATTGCCGGCGACGACTGTCTCGCCGCCGTATTTCTTGATGCCAAGCCGCCTTCCCGCCGTATCGCGCCCGTTGCGCGAGGAGCCGCCGGCCTTCTTGTGCGCCATCTCAGACTGCTCCTTCCATCGGGGCGGCGCCGGATTCGTCCGCCGTCTCGCCTTCGGGCGCGGCCGGGGCGGCCATGTTCGGGGCCGCCCTCTGGGGGGCCGCGCGGAGTGCGGCGCCGTTCGCCCCGACGATGCCGGTTACCCGGAGCACCGTGACATGCTGGCGATGGCCGCCCTTGCGCCGGCTGTTCTGCCGGCGACGCTTCTTGAAGATGATGACCTTGGCGAGGCGGTCTTGCGCGATGACGGTCGCGGTCACCGCCGCGCCGGCGACCACCGGGCCGCCGATCGTCAGTCCGTCGAGGTCGCCGACCGCGAGGACGTCGGTGAAGGTGATGGTGGTGGCGGCCTCGACCTCCAGCTTCTCGACCTTCAGGACCGCGTTGGGCGTGACCCGATACTGCTTTCCGCCGGTGCGGATCACTGCGAACATGAATGCTTCCCAAGGAATACCGCCGGCCGGACTATGATCGCGCCCGCCGTGAAGCGGCGGGTTATAGCGCCGGGGCGGCCGATGTCAACGCGGCACGCCGGAATCCGAGACGGGTCGAGCGAGGATCAGGCGGCGGCCTCGAACGCGCGCGCCAACCGCTTGTATGCGGCGTCGGGAGGCATCCGCTCGTTTTCGATCATGGCGTTCCGCCAGCCATGCCAGTACCCCCGCGAGCGGCTGGAATCGGGCACGCCCGTGGCGTGGAAACCATCAAGATAACCCTCGAGGATGTCGCCATCATCGAGCGTCTTAAAGTCCGATACCGTTTGCACAGAACGAAATTCGCCCATCACCCCCTCTCCAAATGTCCACAGTCCCCGCAATTTGGACGCCTATCTGGACCTTTGTCGCGTCTCGCGCAAGCACGTTTAGACGAACGCTTGTCTTCCCGCTACTTCTGTCAGGTTCCTCCCCCGGCTCCTCAAGAAGGAATGAACCACAATGCTGGCTCAGACCCAACTTTCCACCCCGCCAACCGTCCCGGCGAGGCTTCGCGCCAACGTCGCGAGCCGTAATGCCGACCGGGTATACGTGGCCCGCCGCGCTTTGGACGCGAGAACCCGACGGGACGCCTATGACCTACGTCACAAGAGCTATCTTTATTCCGGCTATATCGACCCTCAACCCGACCGGCTTTTCTCGGACCATTACGATCGCCTGCCCAGCTCTCATACGATGGTGGTCTATCAGCACGAGGAGGCGGTCGCCGCCGTGCGGGTGTGCTTCCTCGCCTCCGACAGCCTCAGCGCATCGCCCGCGGGCGTGACATTCCCCGACGAGGTGGGTGGTCTTCTCGCCGAACTGCCTCGCCGAGGCCGGAAGCCCCAGGCCGCCGAGATCACCCGTCTCGTCCGCAGCCCGGCCGCCGAAAACAACCAGGGCCTGGTCTTCCTCCTGCTTCGCCTCGCCGGCTATCTCGCCCTTCAGGAGGACGTGCCGCTTCTGATGTCGTGCGTCCGCCAGAATCATGTTCCGTTCTATCGCCGCATCGGCTGTCGTACCGCAAGCGGCCTGCGCCCGTATCCCGGCCTCAAGTGCCAGATGCAACTGCTTGCCTGCCCCAGGGAGGATTACGATGAGGCGTGCGCGTCGTTTCCGATCATGAACCCGTTCGCGGGGCCGGTCGACAGTTTCGATGGGTTCATGGAGGGAGAGTCGGTTATCATGCCGCTGTTCCCAGGCGCCTGAGGCGATGCATTCCAACTTTCTCGCGGGCCTGGTCCTGATCGTCGGCTTCGGCTGCTTCACCGCGTTCATGTGGGCGACGCGGAGCCACTTCCTCATATCCGGCCCGTTGCCGCCGGGAATGCGGATGGTGATCGCCCTCAGCGTCGTCGGGGCGATATGGTTCACCGTCCGGGTCGTCGTCTCCGGCATTGGGCCGGGAGCGCCGTACGCGGTGGCCCTGATGGCCGTCGCCCTGGGATTGTTCAGCTGGACGGTTATGACGACCCGGGAGCGCCGCCTGCCGATCGCCTTCGCCCACGATCTGCCGAATTTCATATACAGGAGCGGGCCCTATCGCTACCTCCGGCATCCGTTTTATATGTCGTACATCCTGTGCTGGATCGGGACGAGCCTCGCCACACGCGGCATCTGGAGCTGGGTGGTGCCGCTCGTGATGGCTGCGGTCTATGTCGCCGTCGCGCGACGCGAGGAACGGAAGCTCAGGGCCTCCAGGCTATCAGAGGCCTATGACGCCTATCGGAAGAAGACCGCGATGTTCATCCCGACCGGTTACGGGCTCGCTGGCGACGAGGAGAGATGTTGATCCGCCCTGGCACCGTGAGACACCCTTGAAAGCCCGGCTGACCGAGGCGCTCCGGCTGCTGCGTCCGGAGCGCGTGCTGGAATACAGCCGCGAGGTGACCGCCGAGCAGGCGTGGCTGCTGTCGCGCACGTGCTTCGTCTACGCGGTATTCGGGACCACCAGCGTCGCCCTCATCACGGCTGATTTCTGGGGCCAGATGGGATGCGTCGGCATCGCCGCCGCGGCGCTGATGCCGATCCTTTACGGGCTCCTGCTGCTTCAGGTCCGGACGCTGCACCGTTCCGACGATACCTCTCAATTCCTTCGATCGGCGTTGGCGCTCCTGATTTTCGTCGGCCTCGATTGGGGGCTCCTCATCTACCTCCTGGGGATGAATTCCAACTCCGCCCAGCGGAGCCTGCTCGCGGCGGTCATGGTGGGGCTCGTATCGACGCCCATCATCACCGTGCCGTTTTCGGCCGCCCTCGCTTTTCTTATCCCGTGCGGCGTCGCCTCGGTCGTCACGCTCGGTTTCATCCTGCGACCGGTCGACCCGTACTTGTTCCTCTGCTTCACCGGGTATCTGTCTTTCGTCTACGTCAGCACGGTCCTGCTCAATCGTTCGTCGCTGGAACGCGCCGCGACCCGCATCCGGCTGCAACACCAGAACGAGGTGATCAGCCTATTCCTGCGGGACTACCAGGAGAATGCCACCGACTGGCTCTGGGAGACCGACCGGGAGCTTCGGTTTCAGAACATCTCACCGCGTTTCGCCGTCGCCCTAAAGGCGGTTCCGACCGATTTTCGCGAGGCGCCGCTGGGCCAACTCGCCGCCTCCGATCAACGGATTTCCGGCCTCGCGTCGGTGCTGGACATGTGCGAAAAACGCCAGGCCTTTCGCGACGTCGCGGTGGGGTTCGATCTGGATCACGGCCCGCGATGGTGGTCGATCACCGGCCAGCCGGTCTACGACATGAACGCGCGTTTCCAGGGCTATCGCGGCATCGGCTCCGACATCACCGACGTCCGGCGATCGGAGAGCAAGATCCAGTTCCTGGCCACCCACGACAGCCTGACAGGCCTGTCGAACCGCTCCCGCTTCATCACCGAGCTGGAGGCGTTCTGCCTGACGGCGGCGTCTTCCCACGCGGAAGAACCACGGCGCGGGCGAAGCGTCGGGCCGTCGTTCGCGCTGCTCCTGCTCGACCTCGACCGGTTCAAGGACGTGAACGACACCTACGGCCATCCCACCGGCGACGCCCTGCTCATCGCGGTGGCGGAGCGGTTGCGGCGCGTCCTTCGCGATGACGGCTTCGCGGCCCGGTTGGGCGGCGATGAGTTCGCGATCCTCCTGCCGATCTCGGACCCCGGCGAAGCCTCAATCGTCGCCAATCGCATCATCGAGACATTGCAGGAGCCGTACGCGCTCCGCGACGTGACCTTGCGCCCGGGTGCTAGCGTCGGCATCACCGTCGCGCCCGCCGATGGGACCGATCCGGCCGAGCTTTTGCGCAACGTCGACCTCGCGCTGTACGCGGTGAAGGCGGAGGGCCGTGGGGCCTGGCGGTACTATCGGCCGGCGATGGACACCGATCAGGCCGATCGCGCCACGCTTCGCATGGAACTCAGGAGCGCGGTGGCAGCGGACGATTTCCACGTCGAGTACCAGCCGATCATCGATCTGGCGACAACGCGGATCACCGCCATCGAAGCCCTGGTCCGCTGGAATCACCCCGTCCGGGGATGGATCAGCCCGTCCGTCTTCATCCCGATCGCCGAGGAATCCGGCCTGATTTCCGATATCGGGGCGATGGTCCTCGATCGCGCGTGCCGGGCCGCGACGGACTGGCCCGGCGATGTGCGGCTGTCGGTGAACGTGTCCGCGTTGCAGTTCCGCGATCCGGATTTTCTGTCGGTGATCGACCGGGCCTTGTCGGCGAGCGGGTTGGCGCCGGGCCGCCTTGAGGTGGAGCTGACCGAGCGCGTGCTGCTCGATGAGAACGACACCTCGTTCCAGGCGATCGCCAGCCTCCACCAGCGGGGCGTCCGCATCATCCTCGACGATTTCGGCACCGGCTACGCCTCGCTCGCCATGCTGACCCGATTCGAATTCGACGGCTTCAAGATCGACGCGAGCTTCACCGCCGCACTCGAGACGGACGCGAAGGCGCGGGCCATCGTACGCTCGATCGGGCGGATCGCCATGGACATGGCGCTCCCGGTAACGGCCGAGGGGATCGAGACGCACGCACAGCTCCGTCTGGTGACGGAACTCGGCATCTCACGCGGCCAGGGATTTTTCATTGGCCGACCGCGGGACGCCGAGGGGTTGCTGGCGGCGGGGAACTACCTGGGCGCGGAGGCGTCCTCATC
>JBDTFI010000420.1:0-11257 GCA_039938035.1 Acetobacteraceae bacterium
GGTTCTGACCACCTTCCAATATCGCAGTGCACAACGACAGGTTTCGCGCGGCCAAGGCTTGCCGCCCGCCGCTGCCGGGCGTTACGTCTTGCCCGGGGCGGGACTGAACGGGGCGGGAGAAGCAAGAAATGGCCCAGGCGGCCGAGAAGGCGAAGCGCGGCAAGGCGCGGGTTTCGCCCCGACAGGCGAGCGCGCCAGACACGACGCTGCTGACCAAGGCGTTCCACGACATGCTGCTGATCCGCCGCTTCGAGGAGCGGGCGGGGCAGCTGTACGGGATGGGGCTGATCGGCGGGTTCTGCCATCTGTATATCGGCCAGGAGGCCGTCGTCGTCGGGATGCAGCTGGCGATCGGCGCGGGCGATCAGGTCATCACGTCCTATCGCGACCACGGCCACATGCTGGCCACCGGCATGGACCCGAAGGGGGTGATGGCCGAACTCACCGGCCGGGCGGACGGGTATTCGCACGGCAAGGGCGGCTCGATGCACATGTTCAGCAAGGAGAAGAACTTCTTCGGCGGGCACGGCATCGTCGGCGCCCAAGTGAGCCTCGGCACCGGGCTTGCCTTCAGCAACTGGTATCGCGGCAACGATCGGGTCTGCCTGACCTATTTCGGCGAGGGCGCGTCGAGCCAGGGCCAGGTGTTCGAGAGCTTCAACCTCGCCGCGCTGATGAAGCTGCCCGTCGTGTTCGTCATCGAGAACAACCGTTACGGCATGGGCACCAGCGTCGAGCGCGCCTCGGCCTCGCACGATCTGTCGAAGAACGGCGCGGCGTGGGGCATTCCGGGCGCCAAGGCGGACGGCATGGACGTGCTGGCGGTGAAAGCGGCGGGCGACGTCGCGGTGGCGCATTGCCGGGCCGGCAAGGGGCCGTACCTGCTGGAGATGCAGACCTATCGGTATCGCGGCCACTCGATGTCGGACCCGGCGAAATACCGCACGCGCGAGGAGATCATCGCGATGCGCGAGCAGCATGACTGCATCGAGGGCGCGCGCCACAAGCTGCTGGAGATGGGTGCCGACGAGGCGGAGCTGAAGGCGATCGACGATTCCGTGCGCGCCCAGATCCAGGCGGCCGCCGCGTTCGCGCAGGAAAGCCCCGAGCCTGATCCGTCCGAGCTGCGGACCGACATCCTGCTGGAGGCCTGAGCATGGCGACCGAAGTGCTGATGCCCGCGCTCAGCCCGACCATGACAGAGGGCAAACTTGCCCGCTGGGTCAAGAAGGTGGGCGAGGAGGTCAAGGCCGGCGACGTGATCGCCGAGATCGAGACCGACAAGGCGACCATGGAGGTCGAAGCGGTCGACGAGGGACGGCTGGCGAAGATCCTGGTCGACGAAGGGACCGAGGGGATCGCGGTGAACACGCCGATCGCGGTGCTCGCACGCAACGGCGAGGATGTCTCGGCCTCGCCTGCGCCAAAGCAGGCGCCCGCGAAGGCGGAGCAGCCGGCTGTCGGCGCGCGCGCCGTTCCGGAGGCGCACGCGCCCGAGCCGGCCGCGACGGCCGTGGCGACGGCTTCTGACAAGGACTGGGGGCCGACGCATTCAATCAGCGTGCGCGAGGCGCTGCGCGATGCGATGGTCGCCGAGATGCGGCGCGACGAAAGCGTGTTCCTGCTGGGCGAGGAGGTCGCGCAGTACCAGGGCGCCTACAAGGTCAGCCAGGGAATGCTCGAGGAGTTCGGCGCCCGTCGGGTGATCGACACGCCGATCACCGAGCACGGGTTCACCGGCATGGCGGTCGGCGCCGCGCTCAACGGGCTGCGTCCGATCGTCGAGTTCATGACGTTCAACTTCGCCATGCAGGCGATCGACCAGATCATCAACTCGGCGGCGAAAACGCTGTATATGTCGGGCGGCCAGATGGGCTGCCCGATCGTGTTTCGCGGACCGAACGGCGCCGCCTCGCGCGTCGCCGCGCAGCATTCGCAGTGCTACGCGAGCTGGTACGCGCATGTTCCGGGGCTGAAGGTCGTCGCGCCGTGGTCCTCGGCCGACGCCAAGGGGTTGCTGCGCGCGGCGATCCGCGATCCGAATCCGGTGATCGTGCTGGAGAACGAGATCCTTTACGGCCACAGTTTCGAGTGCCCGACCGACGAGGATTTCATCGTCCCGATCGGCAAGGCGAAGGTCGAACGAGTCGGCGATCGGGTCACCATCGTTGCCTTCAGCATCATGGTGGATGTGGCGATGAAGGCCGCCGAAGCGTTGGCCGCCGAGGGGATCGAGGCGGAGGTGATTAACCTGCGCAGCCTGCGTCCGCTGGATACCGCGACGATCATCGAAAGCGTGAAGAAGACCAACCGCCTCGTCTCCGTCGAGGAAGGCTGGCCGTTCGCCGGCATCGGGGCCGAGATCGCCATGCAGGTGATCGAACATGCGTTCGACTGGCTCGACGCGCCGCCGGTTCGCGTGCATGGGCTCGACGTGCCACTGCCCTATGCGGCGAACCTCGAAAAGCTGGCGCTGCCGCAGCCCGGATGGGTGGTCGATGCGGTGAAGAAGATTGTCTGACATCCCTATCCGATGAACTGAGCCCGCCGAGAGGAAGAACCGCGCGATGGCGACCAATATCCTGATGCCGGCGCTGAGCCCGACGATGACCGAGGGCACCTTGTCGCGCTGGCTGAAGAAAGAGGGCGAGGCGGTGCACTCGGGCGACGTCATCGCCGAGATCGAGACCGACAAGGCGACAATGGAGGTCGAGGCGGTCGACGAAGGTGTGCTCGGCAAGATCCTGGTCGCCGACGGCACCCAAGGAGTGAAGGTGAACGCGCCGATCGGCGTGCTGGTGCAGCCGGGCGAATCGGCGTCCGCCGCGCCGGCGCAAGCCGCGCCCGCACCAGCGGTGGCAGCACCTGCGCCGAAGCCCCAGGCTGCGCAACCGGTCGCGCCGCAACCGCAGGCGCGCGGCAATGGTCATGACGCGGAGGCGCGCCAGTTCGTCTCCCCGCTCGCCCGGCGCATGGCCGTGCAGGGCGGCATCGATCTGCGCGGTCTGAGTGGCAGCGGGCCGAGTGGTCGCATCGTGAAGGCCGATGTCGAAGCGGCGTTGCACGGCAAGGCACCCGCGCCTTCCGCTCCCGCCGCGCCTACGCCGGCTACGCGCGCGCCAGTACCCGGGCCGACGATCACCGCGCCGCATCGGTTGGTTCCCAACAGCTCCATCCGCAAGGTCATCGCCCGCCGCATCGCCGAAGCGAAGCAGACCATCCCGCATTTCTACGTCTCGATGGACATCGAGATCGACGCGCTGCTGAAACTGCGGAGCGATCTGAACGCGCGCTCGCCGAAGGACGGGCCGGGCGCGTTCCGGCTGTCGGTCAACGACCTGGTCATCAAGGCCGCGGCGATCACTCTGCGCCGCGTGCCGAATGTGAACGCGAGCTTCACCGACGAGGCAATCATCCTCTACGACGACGTCGATATTTCCGTCGCGGTGTCGATCCCCGACGGGCTGATCACGCCCATTGTTCGCAAGGCCGACCAGAAGGGGCTTGCCGCGCTATCGAACGAGATGAAGGGGCTGATCGAACGCGCCAAGGCCGGCAAGCTGAAGCCCGAGGAGTTCCAGGGCGGCGGGTTCTCCATCTCCAACATGGGCATGTACGGCGTCTCGGATTTCGCCGCCGTCATCAACCCGCCGCAGGCGGCGATCCTCGCGGTCGCCGCCGGGCAGCAACGCGCGGTGGTGAAGGACGGCCAGTTGGCCGTGGCGACGATGATGACCTGCACCCTCTCGGTCGATCACCGCGCGGTCGACGGCGCGCTAGCAGCGACGTGGCTGTCGGCCTTCAAGGGCATCGTCGAAGACCCGCTCGGCCTGATGCTGTAACCATATTCACCTCCCCCATTGGGAGAGATCGGCGCGCAGCGCCGGGTGAGGGGTCCGCCCACACCACCCCCACCCGCCGCGCGACGCGCGGCGACCTCTCCCGGAGGGAGAGGTGTTCATAACGAGGTCCTTTCATGCCCGATCAGAACTTCGACGTCGTCATCCTCGGCGGCGGGCCGGGCGGCTACGTCGCCGCGATCCGTGCCGCCCAGCTCGGCATGAAGGCGGCCGTGGTGGAGCGTGAGAATTTGGGCGGCATCTGTCTCAACTGGGGCTGCATCCCGACCAAGGCGCTGCTGCGGACCTCCGAGATCAACCATCTGCTGCACAATTTGGGCGAGTACGGCTTCGCGGCCGACAATCCGCGCTTCGATCTCGCCAAGGTGGTGAAACGCTCGCGCGCGGTGGCCAAGCAGCTTTCCTCCGGCGTTGCCCATCTGATGCGCAAGAACAAGATTTCCGTCTTTGACGGCGCCGGGCGGCTCGACAAGCCGGGGACGCTGACCGTGGAGAAGGACGGAAAGCCCACGACCCTGCGGGCCAAGCACATCATCCTGGCGACCGGCGCGCGCGCCCGCCAGATTCCCGGCCTCGAGGCCGACGGCAAGCTGATCTGGTCGTACCGCGAGGCGATGGTGCCGCCGTTGCTGCCGAAGCGGCTGCTGGTGATCGGGTCCGGCGCCATCGGCATCGAATTCGCGAGCTTCTTCCGCAATATGGGCTCCGAGGTGACGGTGGTGGAGATGCTCGACCGGATCCTGCCCGTCGAGGACGAGGAGATCAGCGCCTTCGCGCAGAAGGCGTTCGAGCGCCAAGGGATGCGGATCGTCACCGGGGCGACCGTCAAGAACGTCCGCAAGGGCGCCGACACCGTGACCGCGACGATCGAGGGCGGCGGCAAGACGCAGGAACTGACGGTCGATCGGGTCATCTCCGCCGTCGGCATCGTCGGCAATGTCGAGGGCATCGGGCTGGAGGGCACGGGCGTGAAGGTGGAGCGCACGCATGTCCTCGCCGACGGGCTCGGCCGCACCGGCGAGCCCGGAATCTATGCGATCGGCGACCTCGTCGGGCCGCCGTGGCTCGCCCACAAGGCGAGCCACGAAGGAGTGGTCTGTGTCGAGGCGATCGCCGGGCTGCCCGACGTGCATCCGACCGATCTCGGGAACATCCCCGGTTGCACCTATTGCCGCCCCCAGATCGCCTCGGTCGGGCTGACCGAGGCGCGTGCGCGGGCCGAAGGCCACGAGGTCCGGGTCGGTCGCTTCCCGTTCATCGCCAACGGCAAGGCGATCGCGATGGGCGAGCCGGAGGGCATGGTAAAGACCGTGTTCGACGCCAAGACCGGCGAACTGCTTGGGGCGCACATGATCGGCGCTGAGGTGACGGAGATGATCCAGGGCTACGTCATCGCGCGCACGCTGGAGACCACCGAGGCGGAGCTGATCCGCACCGTCTTCCCCCACCCGACGATTTCCGAGGCAATGCACGAGGCGGTCCTGGACGCTTACGGGCGGGTGATCCATTTCTGACGCCGGCGGTAGGGGGTGAGCGTGGGCGCTGCGGATCGAGACATTCCTGACGCGATGGCCGAACGCCTGATCGTCGCCCTGGACGTCGCTTGCGTCGCCGAGGCGACAGCGCTCGTGAGCCGGCTCGACAGCGTGGTGTCGTTCTTCAAGATTGGCCTTTGGCTGCAATTCGCGCCCGGCGTGGATGGCCTGATCGACAGCCTGATCGCCGCCGGAAAGAAGGTCTTTCTCGACGCAAAGATGTTCGATATCCCCGAGACGGTAGGCGGGGCCGTCGCCGTCGCCGCGCGGCGCAAGGTCAGCTTCATTACAGTGCATGGTGACGAGAGCATCATGCGGGCCGCGGTCGCGGCGAAGGGCGGCTCGGCGCTCAAGATATTCGCGGTTACCGTTCTCACGAGCCTCGATGACGCCGCCCTGAAGGACATGGGCTATGGCGTGAGCGCCCAGGAACTGGTCCGGATGCGCGCCGCCAAGGCCGTCGAATGCGGCTGTGACGGGATCATCGCCTCGGCCAACGACAACCCGACCGAAATCCGCCGCCTCGCGCGCACGCGGAGCCTGTTGATCGCCACCCCTGGGGTGCGCCAGGCGGGTGGATCGGTCAACGACCAGAAGCGCACGGCCACGCCCGGGGAGGCGATCCGAAACGGCGCCGATTACCTCGTGGTGGGGCGGCCCATCGTCGCCGCCCCCGATCCGGTCGCCGCCGCGCGGAGCTTCATCCAGGAGATGGAGGATGCGCGACCCCCTGCCGGGGAGCCGGCGACCTTGCCGGGGGAGCGTCGCCTCGACTAGAAGGGCGCGCGTCTCTGAGGAACATCGCCCATGGCCTCCGCGGCCGAACAGCTTGCCTCCACCCTAAGCCTTGGAGTCCTTTCCAAGGCCACCGAGCTTAAGAAGCGCATCTGGTTCACCCTCGGCGCGCTGATCATCTACCGCGTCGGGTCCTATATCCCGGTTCCCGGCGTCGACGCCTCGGTGATGACCGAGATGCTCTCCCAGCACGGCGGCGGCATCCTCGGCATGTTCAACATGTTCACCGGCGGTGCGCTCGGGCGCATGACGGTGTTCGCGCTGAACATCATGCCGTACATCAGCGCCAGCATCATCATGCAGCTGATGACCGCGGCGATGCCCTCGCTGGAGGCCCTGAAGAAGGAGGGCGAGCAGGGGCGGGTGAAGCTGAACCAGTACTCCCGCTACCTCACGGTGGTGATCGCGCTGTTTCAGTCCTACGGGATCGCGGTCGGCCTCGAATCGATGCGCGGCAGCTTCGGCCCCGCCGTGATCTCGCCCGGGCCGATGTTCCTGTTCACCTGCGTCGTCACGCTGGTGGGCGGGACGATGTTCCTCATGTGGGTCGGCGAGCAGATCACCGCGCGCGGCGTCGGCAACGGCACCAGCCTCATCATCATGGCCGGCATCGTCGCCAACCTGCCGAACGCGATGGCCTCCTTGCTTCAGCTGGGCTCGACCGGCGCGCTGTCGCCCACCTTCATCGTCGGCTTCTTCGTGATGGCCTTCGCCGTCATCGGCATCATCGTCTTCGTCGAGCGGGCGTACCGCCGGGTGCCGGTACAGTATCCGAAGCGCCAGGTCGGCAACCGCATGTTCGGCGGCGATTCCACGCACATACCGCTGAAGATCAACACCTCGGGCGTGATTCCGCCGATCTTCGCCAGCTCCTTGCTGCTGATCCCAGCGACCGTCGTCGGATTTTCCGGCGCGCAGACGGGCTGGCTCGGCTTCCTCGCGGGCCAGCTTGGGCACGGCACGCCGGGCTACATCGTGCTCTATGCGTTCCTCATCATCTTCTTCTCGTATTTCTACACCGCCGTCGTGTTCAACCCGCAGGAGACCGCCGACAACCTGAAAAAATACGGCGGCTTCGTGCCCGGCATCAGGCCCGGCACGGCGACCGCCGACTATTTCGACTACGTGCTCACGCGGCTCACCACGGTGGGCGGCATCTACCTCGCCGCGGTCTGCCTGCTGCCGGAGCTGCTGATCACCAATTACGGGTTGCCGTTCTACTTCGGCGGCACGTCGATCCTGATCGTGGTCTCGGTGACGATGGACACGGTAACCCAGGTCCAGTCGCACCTCCTGGCGCACCAGTACGAAGGGCTGATCCGCAAATCGAAGGTCAGGAACCGTCGATGATCCTGGTCCTGCTGGGCCCGCCCGGGGCGGGGAAGGGGACCCAGGCCAAGCGGCTGGCCGAGCGTTACAGCCTCGCGCAGATCAGCACCGGCGACATGTTGCGTGCCGAGGTGGCGGTGGGCAGTCCGATCGGGCGGGAGGCGAAAGCGGTGATGGAGTCGGGCGCGCTGGTGTCCGACGAGATCATCATCCGGATGCTGGGCCGGCGGATCGAGCGCGAGGACTGCGCGCATGGTTTTATTCTCGACGGCTTCCCGCGCACCGAGCGGCAGGCGGAGGCGCTCGACCGGCTGCTCGCCGAGAAGCAACTGCGTCTGGATGCGGTGCTGGAGCTGAAGGTCGATGACGCCGCGCTGGTCGATCGGATCGGCGGGCGCTTCACCTGCGCCGAGTGCGGCGAGGGCTACCACGAGAGCTTCAAGCCGCCGCGCGAAGCGGGCATTTGCGACGTCTGCGGATCGACCGAGTTCGTCCACCGCGCCGACGACCGGCGCGAAACCGTCGCCGCCCGGCTCGATGCCTATCATCGCCAGACCGCCCCGATCCTGCCGCACTACCAGGCGCAGGGGCGGTTTCACTCGGTCGACGGCATGGCCGACATCGAGGAGGTCACGCGGCAGTTGATCGCGGTGCTGGATCGGACGGTTCGGGCTGGGTAGAGCGGTTTCACGTTGACTGGCGGTGGCCCCCTCCCCCTACCCCCTCCCGCAAGGGGAGGGGGGACTCCTGGTGAGTGGGCGGGCCTCTCCCTCGACCGCCCGCGGGTCATGGGTATCCTCAACCTTACACCCGACAGCTTCAGCGATGGCGCTTCCTACTCCGACGATACGGAAGCGATCGCCGCCGGGCTGGCGATGGCGGGATCGGGGGCCGACATCGTCGATGTCGGCGGCGAGAGCACGCGGCCCGGCGCGACACCGGTTTCACCCGCGGAGGAGCAGGCCCGCATCCTTCCGGTGATCCGCGCGCTCGCCCGCGCCGGCGTGCTGGTCTCGGTCGATACGCGGCACGCCGCGACGATGGAGGCGGCGCTCGATGCCGGGGCGGCGATCGTCAACGACGTCTCCGCGTTGGGGTTCGACCCGGCCGCCGCGCCGTTGCTGGTGCGACGAGAGTGCGCGGTAATCCTGATGCACATGCGAGGCGATCCGGCCACGATGGCGAGCCTCGCGACTTACGAAGACGTAACCGCCGAGGTAACGCGTGAACTCGCCGCACGGGTCGCCGCCGCCGAACGGGTGGGGATCGCGCGCGCCCGGCTTGCCGTCGATCCCGGCTTCGGCTTCGCCAAGCGTGCGGCGCACTCGCTCGCGTTGTTGCGCGGGTTGGCCTCGCTCACCGTGCTCGGCCTGCCGATCGTCGCCGGCGTATCACGCAAGAGTTTCATCGGCCGTGTGACGGGCGTCACAGACCCGCGTGGGCGCGACGGCGCATCCATCATCGCGGGACTGTTCGCGCTTTCCGAGGGTGCGGCGATCCTGCGAGTGCATAACGTTTTGGAAACCTGTCGTGCACTACGAATGCGTGAAGCCCTCATGAATCCTTAGGGTTTTACTTCCACCAACCCAGCGGTCGCGGTAAACCCGCAAGTGGCCCGCAATTTCATGGAGTGGATATGACCAAAGCCCGCCGGTTGTTCGGCACCGATGGCATCCGCGGCACCGCGAACACGCATCCGATGACGGCGGAGACGGCGTTGCGGCTCGGTCAGGCGGCTGGGCTGATGTTCACCCGCGGCAGCCATCGCCACCATGTCGTGATCGGCAAGGACACCCGCCTGTCGGGCTACATGATCGAGCCGGCGCTCACCGCCGGGTTCGTCGGCGCTGGCATGGACGTCACCCTGGTCGGCCCGCTGCCAACCCCGGCGATCGCGATGCTGACGCGCAGTTTGCGCGCCGATCTGGGAGTGATGATTTCCGCCTCGCACAACCCGTACGAGGACAATGGCATCAAGCTGTTCGGCCCGGACGGCTTCAAATTGTCCGACGACACCGAGCGGCGGATCGAGACGATGATGGCGGCCGACGGCGCGGGCCGCCTCGCCCCACCGTCCCGGCTCGGCCGCGCTGCCCGACTGGAAGATGCGCCCGGACGCTACATCGAGGCGGCGAAAGCGACATTCCCGCGCGGCGTGATGCTGGACGGGCTGCGGATCGTGGTCGATTGCGCGAATGGCGCCGCCTATCGCGTGGCCCCGACCGTGTTGTGGGAGCTGGGGGCCACGGTGATTCCGGTCGGCGTCACCCCGGACGGATTCAACATCAACAAGGATTGCGGCTCCACCGCCCCCGAATACCTCTGCCGGCAAGTGCTGGAGCACAAGGCTGATCTCGGCATCGCCCTCGATGGGGACGCCGATCGGGTGCTGATCGCTGATGAGCGCGGCCATCTCATCGACGGCGATCAACTTTTGGCGCTGATCGCCCGCTCCTGGCACGCCGCCGGGCGGCTGCGTGGCGACGGGATCGTCGCGACCGTGATGTCGAACCTGGGGCTGGAGCGGTTCCTCGGCGGTCTGAACCTCGGCCTCGATCGCACCCAGGTCGGTGATCGCTACGTGGTCGAGCGGATGCGCGAACGCGGGCTCAATGTCGGCGGCGAGCAGTCGGGGCATCTGATCCTGTCGGATTTCGCTACCACCGGCGACGGGCTGGTGGCCGCTTTGCAGATCCTCGCCGTGTTGGTTGAGGAGGGCCGTCCGGCGAGCGAGGTGTGCCGCGTGTTCACCCGGCTGCCGCAGTTGCTCCAGAACGTCGGCTTCTCCGGCCCGTCGCCGCTGCTCGCGGCCGCCGTGCAGGCGTCCGTGGCAATGGCGGAGGCGCGGCTGGTCGGCGTCGGTCGTCTGCTCATTCGCGAAAGCGGCACCCAGTCGCTGGTGCGCGTCATGGCCGAAGCCGAGGATGAGGCGCTGGTCGCCGAGATTGTCGCCGGGCTGTGCGAGGTCATCACCGCGAGTGCTGCCCCGCGCGCCGACGCCGCCTGATGCGCCTGGCCGTCTGATGCGCTTGTCCGGGCGAGTGCTCGTCGTCGCCGGGTCCGATTCGGGCGGCGGCGCGGGCATCCAGGCCGACATCAAGACGATCACCGCGCTGGGTGCCTATGCGGCGACCGCGATCACGGCGCTGACGGCGCAGAACACGCTCGGTGTGCATGGCGTCCTGCCGGTGCCGCCGGATTTCGTGGTCTGGCAGATGGAGGCCGTGCTCGACGATATCGGCGCCGATGCGGTGAAGACCGGGATGCTCGGCGATGCGACCTCGATCGAGCGGGTCTGCGAGATCCTTGCCGCGCGCGCCGGCGCGATTCCCGTGGTGGTCGATCCGGTGATGTGCGCCACGAGCGGCGCGCGGCTGCTGCCGGTCGAGGCGGTCACGGTGCTCAAGCGCCGGCTGCTGCCGATGGCCGCCCTGCTCACGCCGAACCTGCCGGAGGCGGAGGCGCTGGCGGGGATGGCGATCGGCGACCGCGCCGCGATGGGCCGCGCCGCGATGGCGCTGCTGACGCTCGGGGCGAACGCGGTGCTGCTGAAGGGCGGCCATCTGCCCGGCGATACCGTGATCGACCTGCTCGCCACCGAGGACGGGGTGGAGGAATTCGCCGCCCCGCGCATCGCCTCGCGTCACACGCATGGCACCGGCTGCACCCTGGCGAGCGGGATCGCCGCCGGGCTGGCGCAGGGGATGGAGCTGCGCGCGGCGATCGTCCGCGCCCGCG
>JBDTFI010000421.1:0-3270 GCA_039938035.1 Acetobacteraceae bacterium
TTCCCGCAATGGGGCGAGCCGGGCAAGATCGTTTCGCTCGACCCGTTCGGCCACATGGTGACCGAGTTGTTCGGCGCCGAGATCGCCGCCGGGCTCGACATAAGGCCGACCATCGCGGTCACCCGCGCGCATATCCAGATGCCGGAGATCGCCCAGGCCCTGCGCGACGGGCGCCTTACCGCCGATGGCGACACGCTCACCGAATCGGGCAGCGTGCGGGTCACGAAGATCGCGATCGAGCCGGTGTGGTGGCTGCCGGGCGTGGCCGAGCGCTTCGGTATCGACCATCGCGAGCTGCGCCGCACGTTGTTCGAGCACACCGGCGGAATGTTCCCCGAACTGGTAACTCGCTCCGACCTCGACGTGTTCTTGCCGCCGATCGGCGGGGCGTCGGTCTACCTGTTCGGCGATCCGGCGCGGCTCGGGCGGACGACGACCCGCATCGCCTGTCGCGTGCATGACGAGTGCAACGGCTCGGACGTGTTCGGCTCCGACATCTGCACCTGCCGGCCGTATCTGGCGCATGGGGTCGAGGTGTGCGTCGCCACCGCGCAGGAAGGCGGGCTCGGAATCGTCGTCTACAACCGCAAGGAGGGCCGCGCGCTCGGCGAGGTCACCAAGTTCCTGGTCTACAACGCGCGCAAGCGCCAGGCGGGCGGGGATCGCGCGGAGGCGTATTTCCAGCGCACCGAATGCGTTGCCGGAATCGCCGACATGCGGTTCCAGCAATTGATGCCGGACGTGCTGCACTGGCTCGGCATCGCCCGGATCGACCGGTGGGTGTCGATGAGCCACATGAAGCACGGCCCGATCGTGGCGAGCGGGATCGAGGTCGTCGAGCGGGTGCCGATCCCCGCTGCACTGATTCCGGGGGACGCCCATATCGAGATCGCCGCCAAGACCGCCGCCGGCTACTTCACCGGCTGAGCCATGTCACGCCATCCCAACCTGATCCTGACCGACCATCCCCTGGTGCAGCACAAGATGACGCTGCTACGCCGCAAGGAGACGCCGACAGCGGAGTTCCGCCGGCTGGCCCGCGAGGTCAGCATGTTGATGGCCTACGAACTGACCCGTGGTTTGCCGCTGGAGTCCGTGACGATCGCGACTCCGCTGGAGGAGATGCAGGCGCCGCGCCTCGCCGGCAAGAAGCTGTGCTTCGTCTCGATCCTGCGGGCCGGCGGCGGGATGCTGGACGGGATGCTCGACCTCGTGCCGTCGGCGCGCGTCGGCCATATCGGGCTGTATCGCGACCCGACCACGCTGGCGCCCGTCGAGTATTACATCAAGCTGCCCGACGACGTGCGCGAGCGGGTCGTCATAGTGATCGATCCGATGCTGGCGACAGGGAACTCGGCGACAGCGGCGATCGCGCGCGTGAAGCAGGCCGGGGCGAGCCAGATCAGCTTCGCCTGCCTGCTCGCCGCGCCCGAGGGCGTGGAATTGCTGGCCGAGGCGCATCCCGACGTGCCGGTCTACGCGGCGGGGCTTGACCGCCAGCTCGACTCGCACGGGTATATCCGTCCCGGTCTCGGCGACGCGGGGGACCGGCTGTACGGCACGCGATAGAGGCATCACGCATGGACGAGCGGCTGGAGCGGGAGATCAGCGGACTGAGCGCCGTCGCGGCGGATCATGCCGCGAGGCACGAGCGGATCCCGAAACTCCGCTACCCGCAGGGCATCCAGATGGCGGTGAACTTCACCGCCGATTTCGACGCGATGCTGCTGCGCCGGCTGATGAACGAGCCGCCGATGCAGCTCGCGAAGGGTGAGTTCGGCGGGCGGGTCGGCATCTGGCGGCTGATCGAGCTGTTCGACGCGCATGGCGTGAAGGCGACGATCTTCACCCCCGGGCGCATCTGCGAACTCTACCCGCAGGCAGTGCGGGCGGCCTCGCGCAGTGGGCACGAGGTCGCCGACCACATGTGGGAGCACCGGGTGCCGCGCGAGCCGGAGCTGGAGCGGGACCATCTGCGAAAGACCGGCGCGGCGCTGGAGCGGCTCACCGGACGCCGCCCGATCGGCACGCGCAGCGCGCACAGCCTGAAGCTGCTGAGGGAGGAAGGTTTCATCTACGTCTCGGAAGGCTCGGCCGACCATCTGCCCTATTATGAACGCGACGCGCCGGGAGCGGCCTTCTTGCTCAATATCCCGTACCATCTCGCGATCGACGATGCGATGTTCTTCAGCTTCGCCTGGATGGGCAGCGAGAACGCCGCCCAGCGCCTCACAGATCCCGATCGGGTCTTCGATCTCTGGTGGGACGCCTTCATCCAGCAATACTGCGAGGGCGGCTACCTGAACGTCGTCCTGCATCCCTTCGTCTCCGGCCGCGCGCTCCGGATCGCCATGCTCGACCGGCTCATCACGCGGATGAAGACGATGCAAGGCGTGTGGTTTCCGACCTGCGAGGAACTCGCGCGTCACGTCATCGCAACTACGCCGCCGCACGGCTGACCGGAGCCAGCGCCATGCCCTGGAAGCAAGGCTATACCATCTCCGACGAGCGCAGCCTGCCCGACGCCGACCTGCGCTGGCCGGACGGCAATCGCTGCTGCTTCAGTATCACCGTCGACCTCAGCATGGCGCGTGGGCCGGAGGGCATTGGCGCCAAGGAACTGACGACGGCGGAGGCCTATTTCGCGGCCAATGACGGGCTCGATCACATCCTCGCCGTGCTGCGCCGACACGGATTGAAAGCCACGTTCGCGGTGCCGGCCATCATCGCCGAAATCCATCCCGCCGGGATCGGCGCGCTGTCCGAGGATGGCCACGAAGTCGCGGCCGGCGGCTTCCGCCATGAGGATGTCAGCGGCCTTTCGCGCGAGGACGAGCAGGCGCGCATCGACGCCACCACCGAAATCCTCGCGAAGCTGATCGGGCGGCGCCCGGGGGGATGGTTCTCGCTGCCGCGCCCCGCCGATCCCTTCGCCGGCGGCACCATCAGCGCGAACACGATGGACCTGCTGATCGAAGCCGGGTATTCGTGGTTCGGCAACGGCCTCGCCGACGACATCCCGCACTACTGGGTGACTGATTTCGCCAACAAGCGGGCGATCCTGGCGCTGCCCTACTATTATGCGTTTGATGACCAGTTCTTCCTGATGTTCCCCGCGAAGGGCACCGGGTTGGAGAACGCGGATTCGCTGTTCCGCAACTGGCGTGCCGAGTTCGACGCCCAGTACAAGCGCGGGCGTCACTTCTCGATGGTGCTGCATCCACGCGGCAGCGGCTGGGCCAACCGCGTCGAGCGCCTCGACCGCTTCCT
>JBDTFI010000422.1:0-3525 GCA_039938035.1 Acetobacteraceae bacterium
TTGCGCGTCACGTAGGCGATCAGGCGCGGCGAGAACAAGCGTACGCCATTCAGTTGGCCCTTGTTCACTAGCATCTGGTAGAAGGCCGCCATCCCGCGTGCGGTTGCGAAGCCGCCGCCATGCGGCAAACCGGCAGCACGAAACTCCGGCGAGTTGTCGCGCAGCCCGCCCTCGGGCGAGGCGTAGGTGTCGGCGCACCGCGCCTGTTTGTCGGGCGGCACGCCCACGTAGATGTCGCCATCGAGGCCGAGCGGTTCGATCACCCGCTTGCGAATCGCGAAACGGTAGTCGTCACCGGTGATCGCCTCGATCAGCATCGCTTGCACGAGATGCGCAGCGCGGCCGTGGTACTGCATTCGCGTGCCGGGCGTCCATTCAAGCGAGAAGTCGCAAACCTCGGCGCGCATCCGCGCGTGATCGGCCCAGCTCTCCCGGCTAACGTCCCCGCTCGGGAAGCCGCCTTGGTGCGTCATCACCTGATGCAGCGTTATCGCGGCTTTGCCCCGCACGGCGAACTCCGGCAGGTGGTCGGCGACGCGGTCCATGAAGGACACGCGGCCTTCCTCGACCAACGTCCACAGGGTGGCGCTGGTCAGCACCTTTGTCTGGGAGAACAAGAGAAACAGCGTGTCGCCTTTCGCAGGCACGTCGCCGTAGGTACAGAACAGCCCGAGCTTGCCGTCGCGGGCGATGGCGATTTGCGCGCCAGGATAGCGGCCTTCCTTGATGTGGCCATGGATAAGCCGGTCTAGGGCCTTCAGTGGGTGGGGCGCGAGGCCGAGGCTGGCGGGGTCGCCTTCGGGTAGCGGGAAGGGCATGGCGTTTCCTCCGATTATGCGAGCGGCGGGGCGCGATCCGGCAACCAGTCGCCGAGGATCGTGCCCTCGTCAAAGGTGATGGCCTCGAGAGGCTTGAGCGGCGTCTCGCCGTGATAGGCCAGATTCGCCAGCACGAAACGCTGCGCCACCTTGAGCTGTCGGGCGACCATCTCCGGTACCTCGCGCCGAAGGCTCGGGCTGTCCGCCAGGATTTCCGCTATCTCCTCGCGTGTGCGCTGGATCGTGTCGAGCCAAACGGCAACCGGATCGATAGCGGAGGAAACCTGGAGCTTCAGAAGGTGCTCGATGACGGTCCTGATCCGGCTGCTCAGCGTCCGCCGCTCCGACTTCCCCAAGCTCTCGATCTCCTCGGCGACGTTTTCCCAGTCGATCGGGGCGTTGACGCGCTGCCGCCCGGCTTCACGGATCACGCGGGCCTGTTCGGCACTCCAGGCGACGAGGTCGGAATCGTAGAGGCTGCCCATCGGCGCAGGCTAGCGGGCACGCCGCTTGCCGCCAAGCAGCGGATCGGGTGTGATCGACCGACAAGGACAGGGGGGATTGGACATGGCGGAGATCCGCACGCGGCGTCTGTTCACCATGCGGCTGCGCGTCGGCGGGATGCAGGCGGTCGGCGCGACGCCGCTCGGCGATCGGCGCGTCGGCCTGGTCGAAGGCGGCACGTTCGAGGGCGAGCGCCTGCGCGGCACGGTGCTGCCCGGGGGTGCGGACTGGCTCATGCTGCGCGCCGACGGCGTGATGACGCTCGACGTGCGGCTGGTCTTGCAGACCCATGACGGCGCGATGATCGGCCTCACCTATCGCGGCCTGCGTCACGGCCCGAAGGAGGTCATGGAACGGATGGGGCGCGGCGAGGCGACCGACCCCGCGAGCTACTATTTCCGCACCACCGGCAGCTTCGAGACCGCGGTGCCGGCCTATGCGTGGTTGAACCGCATCTGGGCGATCGGCACCGGGGAGCGGCCGCCGGAAGGGCCGGTGTACGACGTGTTCGAGGTGCTGTGAGCATGGCCCGCATCGGCTTCATCGGTCTCGGCAACATGGGCGGCCCGATGGCCGCGAACCTGGTGAAAGCCGGCCACGAGGTGACTGGCTTCGACCTCAGCAAGCCGTCGCTGGAGGCGTTGACCGCCGCCGGCGGACGGGTCGCGCCCAGCGCGGCCGAGGCGGCGCGGGGTGCGGCGTTCGTCATCACCATGCTGCCGGCGGGCGAGCATGTGCGCGGCGTCTGGCTGCACCAGGGCGGCCTGATCGAGGCGGTCGTCGCGTCCGGCGCCAAGCCGCTGCTGATCGACTGCTCGACGATCGACGTCGAGAGTTCGCGCGCGGTGGAGGCGGCGGCGCGGGCGGCGGGGCTGGAGATGCTGGACGCGCCAGTGTCGGGCGGCACGTCGGGTGCGGCGGCGGGGACGCTCACCTTCATGGTGGGCGGCGGCGACCCGGCGTTCGCGCGCGGGGAAGCGATCCTGAAGGAGATGGGGCGGACCATCGTGCATGTCGGCGCCCCTGGCGCGGGACAGGCAGCGAAGATCTGCAACAACATGATGCTGGCGATCAACATGGTCGGGGTGTCGGAGGCGTTCATCCTCGCCCAGAAGCTCGGCGTCGAGTGGGACAAACTGTTTTCGATCATCAGCACCTCGTCCGGGCAGTCCTGGGCGCTGACGACCTACTGCCCCGCGCCCGGCTGCGTGCCGGCGGCGCCGTCGAACCGCGACTATGCCGCGGGGTTCGCCGCGGCACTGATGGTCAAGGATGTGGGGTTGGCGCAGGCGGCGGCGGAGGCGACGCATTCACCGACACCGCTCGGCGCGCATGCCCTGGCGCTGTACAAGGAGGTGATCGCCGCCGGTGACGGAGCGAAGGATTTCTCGGTGATCTTCCGCTGGCTGGCCGGCAAGGATCGCGCAAGCGTCACGTAGGGGAGGCAAGGATGACGGCCGAGGCGTTCAAGGCGGCGCGCGATTTCCTGCTGCATCATCGCGCGGATCACGCGGCGGCCTATGGCGGCTTCCGCTGGCCCGTGCTGGATCGTTTCAACTGGGCGCTCGACTGGTTCGACGCGGAGCTGGCGCAGGGCGACAGCGCCGGGCGCATCGCGCTGAAGATCGTCGGCGAGGGCGCCGCCTCGCTCACCTTCGCCGAGTTGTCCGAGCGTTCCAATCGCGTCGCCAACGGGCTGCGCGCGCTGGGCGTGAAGCGTGGCGATCGCATCCTGCTGATGCTCGGCAATGTCGTGCCGCTGTGGGAGACGATGTTGGCGGCGATGAAGCTGGGCGCGGTGGTGATCCCCGCCAGCACCTTGCTCACGCAAGCCGACCTGCTCGACCGCTTCGCGCGCGGGCGGGTGCGCCACGTCGTCGCCGGTGCGGTGGAGGCGGCGAAGTTCGAGGGGATCGGGCACGGATTGACCCTGATCTGCACGGGCGAGGCACCCGGCTGGCACCACTTCGATGCGCTTCGCGACGCCGCCGCGACGTTCACGCCCGACGGCGAGACGCGCGCGACTGACGCGCTGCTGCTCTATTTCACGTCTGGCACCACGGCGAAGCCCAAGCTCGTGGCGCACAGCCAGCAGAGCTATCCGGTCGGGCATCTGAGCACGATGTATGTGCTGGGATTGCAGCCGGGCGACATGCACCTGAACGTGTCCTCGCCGGGCTGGGCCAAGCACGCCTATTCCTGC
>JBDTFI010000423.1:0-4184 GCA_039938035.1 Acetobacteraceae bacterium
TGCTGATCGTGTTCCACTCCCTCACGGGCGGCACGCGCCAGCTCGCCGAGGCGGCGGCGCGCGGCGCGGCGTCCGAGTCGGCGATTCGCGTCCGCCTGTTATCAGCGCCTGAGGCGGGGGCGGCAGACGTGCTCGCCGCCGACGGCTACATATTCGCCACCCCGGAAAACCTCGCGGCGATCGCCGGGCGGATGAAGGATTTCTTCGACCGTACCTATTATCCGGTGCTCGAGCGCATCAACGGCCGTCCCTACGCGCTCCTGGTCTGCGCCGGCAGCGACGGAAGCAACACCGTGCGTCAGATCGAGCGCATCGCCACCGGCTGGCGGCTGCGCGCGGTCGCCGAGCCGCTGATCATATGTACCCACGCCCAGACGCAAGAGGCGATCATGGCCCCCAAGGTGATCGCCCAAGACGATCTCGCGCGGTGCGAGGAACGCGGCGCGACGCTCGCCGCCGGGATGGCGATGGGGATATTCTGATGAACGAGGAGGCAACATGAGCTTCGACAAAGACACGCTCGCCGCCCT
This sequence comes from Acetobacteraceae bacterium, assembly GCA_039938035.1. Taxonomy (GTDB): domain Bacteria; phylum Pseudomonadota; class Alphaproteobacteria; order Acetobacterales; family Acetobacteraceae; genus DATFDN01. Next base: position 531 of record JBDTFI010000423.1, read on the forward strand.
TCACGACGCGACGGAGGTGCGCATCAGCGTCGGTTTGCCGGCGCGCAAGCCGGTCATCATCTGGGTGGTCGTGGCCGGCAACGAGGCATTCGTCCGCTCGGTCAAGGGCACCGACGGCCGCTGGTACAAGACCGCCGCAACGGCCGGACGCGGCACGCTGGAAGTCGCCGACCGAAATCTTCCGATCCGCCTGATCCCGGTCGCCGACCCGGCCGCCATCGAGCGCGTGAGCCAAGCCTACCTGGCGAAATACAGCAACAGCCCTTACGCACAGGCGATGGTCTGCGCCGACGTGCTGGGGACGACGCTGCGGGTGGAACCGGGCTGATCTGGCATATGCGTCACTGACAGACATTCCCCTCCATCACATATCGCGTGATGGAGTTCGAGTGGGACGCGGCCAAGAGCGAGCGCAATCGCGAGGAGCGTGGCTTGCCGTTCGAGTTGGCGGTGGAGTTGTTCGAGGGTCCGTTCAACGAACGGACCGACAGCCGACACGACTATGGCGAGACGCGCATGCAGGTGGTCGGCAGGGTGGGAGGCAGCATTTTGGTCTGCGTCTACACCGATCGGGGCGAGGTGCGCCGGATCATCAGCCTGCGTGACGCGAACAGGAGGGAAAGGAATGCCTCTCGTACGAGTTTCTCGCGCTGACATCGACATGGAGAAATTGCTGGCGGACCTCGCCGCGCGACCCGAGCCGACCGAGGAGGAGATCGACCGGCAAGCAGCCGAGGACGGCGGCGCCTGGACCGAGGAGGACGTGGCACAGGCAATCGCGGTCTATCCGCCGCCGACACCCGAGCAGGTGCGGGCGCTGCGTGCTCGGCTGGGGTTGAGCCAGCCCGGTTCGCGCATCGGTTCGGGTTCAGCGTCGATGCCGTGCAGCAATACGAGCAGGGCCGTCGGGTGCCCTCCGGCCCGGCGTCCACGCTGCTGCGGGTGATCGCGGCCGACCCGGAGGCCGTCGTGCGCGCCCTCGATCCGCGCCGTCCCGTCCGCTCGCGGCCAACCGCGACCTCTGGCTAAATGGAGCTACGCAGTAGCGCATCTATCCACCCACGAAGTGCTTGACGGTGACACTGGTCTCGTTTTAATAGTGTGTAGCAGAAAATCGTCTACATCTCGTTACCAACGGCATATATTAGCCCCTGCGCAACATAGCCAAGCTGCGCGTCACGAGAGCGATGAGCTGACCCTGACTATGTGTGTCTGTCTTGCCCAGCACGCTCTCGAGTTGAACGCGTACGGTTTCCCGGCTCACGGTACGACGGTCGGCGATCTCTTCCACACTGTCACCATTGACCAAACTGGTCGCCACGCTGGCCTCCGCGGCCGATAGCCCCAAAAGCCGCATCAAGGCTTCGTCGCCCAAGACCATCTTGTCCGCCGGGTCCGATGCGAAGACCAGGGCCAGCGGTTCCACGGCCAGCCCGAGCGTGTCGCCGCGCCGAACCGGCGCGACCATCACCCCGATCATGCCGCTATCATCAGCCTTCGGAAGCCGCAGCATCGCCGGCCCGTGCGCCTCGCCGCCACGGATCATCTCCACCGCCCGCCCGATGCTCGCGTGCAGCCAGCCGGTCGTCTGCGAAGTGGCGGTTCGCAGACGCCGGCTTTCGTATCGGAGCGGGCAATCCGGTCGGCGCAGCAGGCCGGCCGCCGCCTGGTTCATCTCCAACACGGTGCTGTCGCGATCGACCAGGAAGACCGCGAGCTGAAAATGATCGAGGCCGACCGCCAGGCCCCGCGACATCCCCCGCGCGCGATTGAGCTGCCTTTGCACTTGCAAGTGCCGGAACGCGCGGCTGGGGCGGCCTAGGTGGCGTCGCCGATAATCCCGCATGCTGAACGCCGGTCTCGGATCGATATCGCGCGACATCCCGGCCTCCAGGAAATGCGAGAACGGGTCGGTGTACGGACCCAGGTCGCCCGCATGCCGTGCGACGTACCAAACGGCATCGAAGAGTGGCGTGGGGCTCACGGTTTGCCCGCGCCGGTGCGCGAGGAAGTGCGCCAGCGCCGAACGGCCACGCCGGGATTGGTCCGCAGATACCAGGCAGTGTTGAAATACAAATTGGGACGGCGCCCCTCTTGCCAGCCGTGCAGGCAGAAATGCTCCACCGCGTCGAACCCGGCCTCGAGCACGTCACCGCCCTGGATGAGGTAGTAGTTCGCGTCGAGCAGGCCGGATGTCCGGACAAGCATGGCGTCGCACGAGACGTCCCGCCCTGCCATCTCCACATCGCGCAGATAGTGCAGGAATGGATCTTCTCCCCGCGCGCGATCATCGCGATAGGGTGCGATCAGCGCCACGGCGAAGAGTTCCGCGCAAGGCGCGTATCGGCCCGTACGACGGTGCGCCAGGAAATGCGCCAGCGCGTTCCCATTCGGCCCCAGCGCATAGGCTCGGCGATACCACGCCGGGTCGAAATGCGGAGCCGGCCGGCAGCCGATTTCCGCGTAGCGCAAAGCCGGGTTCATGCCCGCGGATGCCACATCCGGATTTTCGGCCAGGTACCACGCCGCATCGAGCAGACCCGACACCAGAAGCCCGTCTCGTGATAGCCCGCCCGCGCAATTCGTCGGCGTCATCCGCTCCCTTTCAGCGAACGCCTTATCACGCGCGCCGTATATTGCGGACCTGAGGCATCCGGCTTCATCGTCGCAATCATGATCAGCGGGCCCCAGGTAGAAACCGTGCGACGCGGGACCAGCGGACACGCTCCGCGCCGAGTCCGCCGCAAGGGCGGTCGCCGCGCGGCCTGACCCGGCGCTGTGGTATCATGATACCACCGCCTCCAACCCTTGACGCCGTGCGGGTTTGCCGCGATACACCGCGCCTGTTTTGAGGAAGCCCGCATGAAGACCACCCTTTCGCTGAAGCCGGCGGAGGTGACCAAGGACTGGGTGCTGATCGACGCTGAAGGCGTCGTGCTCGGCCGCCTCGCCTCGGTCATCGCCATGCGACTGCGCGGCAAGCACAAGCCGCAATTCACCCCGCATGTCGATTGCGGCGACAACATCGTCGTCATCAACGCCGCCAAGGTGCACATCACCGGCAACAAGGCCGAGCAAGAGGTGTTCTATTGGCACACCGGCTACGCGGGCGGGATCAAGGGCGCCACACTCCGCGCCCGGCTTGAAAGCAAGTATCCCGAGCGCGTGGTGCAGAAGGCGGTCGAACGCATGATTACGCGCGGCCCGTTGCAGCGCCAGCAGATGAAGCACCTCCACGTCTATGCTGGCGCCGCCCATCCGCATGACGGCCAGCAGCCGCGCACGCTCGACGTCGCGGCGATGAACCCGAAGAACAAGAGGGCGTAGCATGTCGGGAACCCAACAGACCCGGTCGCTCGCCGACCTGAAGGATCTGATCGCCGCGACTCCGGGTGCGCCCGGCGCCGCCCCAGCCGAGGGTCCGGGCAAGGAGCCGAAGCGCGACGCGCAGGGCCGTGCCTACGCCACCGGGCGACGCAAGAACGCCATCGCCCGCGTCTGGATCAAGCCCGGCAAGGGGGCCATCACGGTCAACGGCAAGACGGCCCCGGTGTATTTCGCCCGCCCCGTGCTGCGGATGCTGATCACCCAGCCCTTCCTGGTGTCGGACCGCTACAACCAGTTCGACGTGGTCTGCACCGTCAAGGGCGGCGG
>JBDTFI010000424.1:0-2599 GCA_039938035.1 Acetobacteraceae bacterium
TGACGATCCGGCGCAGTTCGTGCCCGTCCGCGGGATCGACCTCGACCAGATGGTCGGTGCCCATGTCGGCGACCAGCAGCTTCCCGTCGTGCCACAGCACGCCCGCCGGCGTGTTGCCCACGGGAACATCCCACAGCTGGCTCATCGTCTTCAGGTCGTAGGCGACGAGCCGGTTGGTTCCCTGCAAGGTCACGAAGACGCGGCCCGAATCGGGCGAGAACGCCAGATGGCTCGGCATGGAGCGGATCAGGAATCGCTTCACGAGATGGAAATCCCGTGCATCGTAGACGTCGACCTGGTTGCGGGCGAGGCCGTTGACGACCAGGAACTTGCCGTCCGGGCTGAACCCGAGCTGGTACGGATCGGCGACCGTCACCCGCCGCTGCAACGCCCCGGTATCGGGGTCGAACAGCAGCAACGCATTGCCCGAGGAATCGCCGACCACCAGCGATTTTCCGTCCGGCGACAGCGCCCAATGGTGCGGCTCGCGCAGCGCCGGGATGCGTTGCAGCTCCTTCTGGGTGCCCATGTCGATCAGGCTGATCGAGGCGGCACCCGAGTTCAGCACGAAAGCAAGGCCGGCGGCGGTGGCCGGAAGCGGCGCCAGAGCGACGAGCAGGAACAGCAGAACGCGCATGGGCTTCCCCGAAAGTGCCTACCCCGCCCCCTCGGCCTCCAGTGCCCCGCGCGCGAACACCGCGGCGCAGAAGGCGAACAGCACGCAGGCCGATGTCGAGATCAGCACGTTGTCGGTGAACGCATGGCACGCGAATGCGATGAATACCAGTCGCATGATGGCGCGTTCGGCGCGCGTCAGCCGCCGTGTGTGACGCCAGCACCACAGCGCGAACAGCACGACCAGCGCCGCCCGCCCTAACTGCCCGCCCTCGACCAGGATTCGCAGCCACTCGTTATGCGCCGCCCAGGTGTGCATCTGTAGCACCACGTCGCTGCCCTGCGGCACCACATTGTTGCCCGACCCGACTCCCCAGCCGAACCAGGGTGAGCGCGCCGCCGCTCGCTCGAAATACGGCCACAGCTCCTCCCGCCCACTGAGATCCCCCGCGTCGCTCCGCAGCAGGTTGAACACGCGCAAACCGGACAGCGACGCCATGCCGAGCGCCAGCACCGGCGCGGCCAACCCGGCGGCCAGCAACAGCAGTGCCCGACGCCGCAACGGCATAACGGGAGCGGACACGAAACCCAGGGTCAGCAACACGACGACGGTGCCGTAGAATAGCGGCGCCCGCGCGCCGGTGAGCACGAGGATCACGAAGTTGACGCCCAGCAGCACGAGATCGCGCGCCCGTCCGTCCCGGTAAAGCTCCACCAGGCTCGCGTAGATCGCCGCCAGCGTCACCGCGGCGAGGAACGCCGGATGCCCCAGCGCCTCCAGCCGGGCGCCTCCCGAATCGACGAACAGCGCCCGCAATCCCGCCAGCGCGAGGCACGCCCCACCGGCGACCGAAACCAACGGTGCGATCTGGGTGGCGTGAATGACCCCCCGCGCCCAACGGCGCGACAGCCGGCTGAACCCGAATGCATAGGGCGCCACCGAACCGACCAGCGAGCGCAGGCTGTCGGAAGCGGTCAGGCCGGGATGCAGCCCGTGCGCCAACCCGGCGACGAACATCGCCCCGAACGCCCAGGCCGGGTTGAAGAGATCGAGGCGCGGCCCGTAGCGCAGCACGCACGCCACCGCCAGCGCGATCCCGGCCGCCTTCACCAGCGCGATCGTCGTCGCGAAGGCCGCCGGCCCGACGAGGTCGTAGAGCGTCATCTCCAGCGTGCAAGCCGCGACGATCAGCCAGATCGCACTCGCGACCTCAAGGTGATGCCAGACCAGCACCCCCGCCCCGGCCACCGCCGCAGCCTCCAGCAGCGCCCAGTACATCGCCGGAGCCAACGCCGCGCAGGCCGCGCCCACCAGCAGGAAGCCCGCCAGAGCCACCCAGGCCGGCCCGGGCAGCGTCGCGCGATCGAGCAACTCGGACCTCCGCGCCCAGGGGCACTCAGCGTGCCCGCTATGTCCTAACGAATCGTTTCCGCGCTACGCTCGGCGATCGCCGCACAAGGGGAAACGCGATGGACGCTCGGGTGATCGCCACCGGATTGTGCTTCCCGGAGGGGCCGGTCGCGCTCGCCGACGGCTCCGTCGCGCTGGTGGAGATCGAGCGCCAGACGGTCAGCCGTGTCCGCCCGAACGGCGCCGTCGAGGTGATCGCGCGCACCGGCGGCGGCCCGAACGGAATGGCGCTCGGCCCGGACGGCGCGCTCTACGTCGCCAACAACGGCGGCTTCGCCTGGCGCATCGAGCACGGGATGCTCCGCCCGGTCCTGCAACCGTCGGACTACACGAGCGGGCGCATCGAGCGGGTGGACATCGCCACCGGCAAAACCCGCGTCCTCTATGATCGATGCGGCGAGCACGCGCTGCGCGGCCCGAATGATCTCGTGTTCGACGCGTATGGAGGATTCTACTTCAGCGACCTCGGCAAGACCCGTCCACGCGACCGCGACCAGGGCGGGCTCTATTACGCGACGGCCGACGGCGCCCGCATCGTCGAGGTCGCCTACCCGATCCTCACCCCGAACGGCG
>JBDTFI010000425.1:0-3676 GCA_039938035.1 Acetobacteraceae bacterium
CACCGGCGCATCCTCATGGTCATCAGCGACGGCGCCCCGGTCGATGATTCCACGCTCTCGGTCAATCCCGGCAACTACCTCGAAAAGCACCTGCGCGAAGTGATCCGCGAGGTCGAGTCGCGCGATCAGGTGGAGCTGATCGCCATCGGCATCGGCCACGACGTGACCCGCTACTACCGGCGCGCGGTGACCATCGTGGACGCCGAAGAACTCGGCGGCACGATGCTGAAGAAGCTGACCGAGCTGTTCGACGAGGACGCCGGGGAGGCGTGGGCCCGCGCGGCGATGGAGCGCGCCCCCCTGGTCGCCTGATTGCGTCAGGGTCGCCGAAAAAACGCGTCCGCGGCGCTCCGATGGCTCTGCTTGCGCCCAATGTCGGCCTCCACCCGGGCGATCTCGGCACGCAATTCGCCGATATACTCGCCGAGTTCCTCGACGCTCATGCTGTCCAGGACCAGCTTCGTCAGGCGGGCTTGCCGGCGCGGCTCCGCTGCCTCTTCCTCAAGCATTTTACCCTCCGATCATTGCCGATCCGCCCTTGACCTGCCCCCGGACGACCGTCATATCCCCTCACTGCCCGCTGCCACGGCGCGTTCACCCCATCCCCGCGCGAGGCGCTCCGGATCGAACGGCTGACAGGCGGGCCTGAAGGTGACATATCATGGCTCTGCCTCTGATGCCGAAGGCCACCGCCGTGTGGCTGATCGAAAAGACCGCGCTCACGTTCACGCAGATCGCTGATTTCTGCGGGATGCACCCGTTGGAGGTCCAGGCGATCGCCGACGGCGAAGTCGCCAAGGGCATTGTCGGCTACGATCCGGTCGCCAACGCCCAGCTCGCGGCGAGCGAGATCAAGCGTTGCGAGGCCGATCCCGACGCCCGCCTGAAGGTGCTCCCCAGCAATCTGCCGCAGCCGAAGCGCTCCCGCGGCGGCCGCTATACACCCGTCGCCAAGCGCAACGACCGGCCGGACGCGATCGCCTTCGTGCTGCGTAATTTTCCGCAGTTGACCGAAACGCAGGTCGGCAAGCTGCTCGGAACCACGAAGGAGACGATCCAGAAGGTACGCGAGCGGTCGCACTGGAACAGCGCCAACATCAAGCCGCGCGACCCGGTGATCTTGGGCCTGTGCAGCCAGACCGACCTCAATGGCGCCGTCAACGCCGCGAACGAAAGACTAGAGCGGGAGGGCCGGATCGTCCCTCAACCCCCGCCGCCCGAGGCCGACGAGGCGGCCTAGACCGTCTCCCCAACAGACTGGAGACGCTCGATCTCCTCCTTCACGTGCAATTTCTCGATCTTGAGCCTGGTGAGGGTGTCGCTGTCGGGCCTGGGTCGGTGGTCCTCCTCGCTGATCCGGGTGTCCAGCGCGGCATGGCGCTCCCTCAGGGATTCGAGATGGGCTTGCAGGCTCATGTCACCTCCGTTGGCTCAGACGCGGCACCGCCGCCGATCTGACATGTGGCGAGCCCGATCAAACCACAACTCCCTCGCCTGGGGCGAGCCAAGAATCCGTGCATTCGGCCCGCCGGCTGCATTTCGCGATGTGCGCCCTCCATGCTGACGGATCGGGATTCCCTGCTGCGACGGGTCCACGAGCTTCGCAGCGAGCACCGCGACCTCGACACCGTGATCGCCCGCCTCGCCGAACAGAGCTCGCTCGACCAGATCCAGGTGCAGCGTCTGAAGAAGCGGAAATTGCTGCTGAAGGACGAGATCGCCTGGCTCGAGAACCGCCTGATCCCCGACGATATCGCATGACGATCGTGCCGCCGCTGGTCGGGATCATCATGGGGAGCCAGTCGGACTGGCAGACCCTGCGCCATGCCTCCGACACCCTCTCGCAGCTCGAGATCGGCCACGAGAAGCGAATCGTCTCGGCGCATCGCACGCCCGACCGGTTGCGCCAGTATGCCCAGACGGCCCTCGCGCGGGGCCTGCGCGTGATCGTCGCCGGCGCCGGCGGGGCGGCGCACCTGCCCGGCATGTGCGCCGCCTGGACACCGCTGCCGGTCCTCGGCGTCCCGGTCGAAAGCCATAGCCTGAAGGGCCTGGACAGCCTGCTGTCGATCGCCCAGATGCCGGCGGGCGTCCCCGTCGGCACGCTGGCGATCGGCCGCGCCGGGGCGATCAACGCCGCCCTGCTCGCCGCCGCCATCCTAGCGCTGGCCGACCCCGCGTTGGCCGAGCGCCTCGATGCCTGGCGGGCGGCGCAGACCGAGGCGGTCGCCGAGGCGCCGAGCGAACTTCCCAAGGGATCGGGATGACCTTCCCCCTGCCCCCCAATTCCGTCATCGGCCTCGTCGGCGGCGGCCAGCTCGGACGGATGTCGGCCCTCGCCGCCGCCCGGCTCGGCTATCGCTGCCACATCCTGACCCGCGAGGCCGACAGCCCGGCCGCCCAGGTCGCCCACGCCGTGACCATCAGCGACTACGCCGACCCCGCGAGCCTGCGCGCCTTCGCCAACGCGGTCGACGTGATCAGCTTCGAGTTCGAGAACGTCAGCGCCGATGGCCTGGACCTGCTCGCCTCGATCAAGCCCGTCCGTCCCTCGCCCGCCGTGCTGCGGGTCAGCCAGGATCGGGTGGTCGAGAAGCAATTCCTCAACGATTGCGATGTGCCGACCACGCCCTGGGCGATGGTCTCGACCCTGGAGGAGCTGGAAAGCGCCGCAAGCCGCATCGGCCTGCCGGCGATCCTCAAGACCACCCGCTACGGCTACGACGGCAAAGGCCAGGCCCGCGTGATGACCGCCGACGACCTCGCGCCCGCCTTCGCAAGATTATCTCCTAAGCCATTGATCCTGGAAGGCTTCGTCGATTTCTCCGCCGAGGTCAGCGTGATCCTGGCACGCGGCGCGGACGGTGCGCTCGCCGCTTTCGACACGGTGGAAAATCGCCACCGCGACCACGTCCTCGATCTCACCTTCGCCCCCGCTCGCGTATCGGAGGACGTCGTCGCCCAATCGCAGGCCATCGCCCGGCGCCTCGCCACGGCGCTTGATGTGGTCGGCCTGCTCGCGGTCGAGATGTTCGTCGATACGCGCGGGCGGGTACTCGCCAACGAGATCGCGCCCCGCCCACACAATTCTGGCCATTGGTCGATCGACGCGTGTCCGGCCAGCCAGTTTGAGATGCACATCCGCGCCATCGCCGGCCTGCCGCTGCCGGCGGCGACGCGGCACGCCGACGCGGTGATGCGCAACCTCGTCGGTCCCGAGGACCTGGCTCTGTGGCCGGCCATCCTCGCGACGCCCGGTCTGATCCCACATCTCTACGGCAAGGCCGAGGCGCGAGCGCGCCGCAAGATGGGCCACGTGACGCGCTTGTTCCCCAAGGGCTCGCTTCCAGGCGAGCATGGCGTCGCGCTCGCGCTCGGTCCGCTGGCGCGGTAAACCGATGCGCGGCGATGGAGGCTCACTGCATGAGTGATCTCTACGATTCCGACATTCTGAACTGGAGCGAGCGCCAGGGCGCCCTCCTGCGCCGTCGCGCCGCGGGTGAATTGGTCAACGATGCCGAGATGGATTGGCCCAACATCGCCGAAGAGATCGAAAGCGTGGGCAGCAGCCAACTCGCTTCCGTGCGTTCGCTGCTGACCCGCGCGCTGACACACATGCTGAAGTGCGAGGCATGGCCGGCATCGCGCGAGGTGGCGCATTGGCGGGCCGAAGCCA
>JBDTFI010000426.1:0-12900 GCA_039938035.1 Acetobacteraceae bacterium
CCCAAAGATCGCCGAGGCGAAACCGGGCCAGACCGTGACCCTGGCGGTGGAGGTGGTGCGCCACGAGGCGCCGTCGCGCGCCCGCCAGCCCTGGCGGGTGATCGTGCGCGACGAGACGGGCTTCGCCGAGTTGGTGTTTTTCAGTCCGACGCAAACGGCGCGGATGCCGGCCGGGACCCGCCTTCTGGTGTCGGGCAAGCTCGACCGGTTCGCCGATAGGCTGAGGATGGCCCATCCAGAGCACGTCGTGCCCGAGGAGCACGCCGAGCGGCTGCCGCCGATCGAGCCGGTCTGGCCGCTGACCGCCGGGCTGTGGCCGCGCCAGGTGGCGGCGGCGATGGGCCAGGCGCTGGAGCGGCTGACCGAGCTGCCGGAGTGGCACGATCAACCGCTGATGCGCCGCGAGAACTGGCCCGCGTTCGGTGCCGCGTTGCGCGCGGTACAGGTGCCTACAGCGATGCCCGAGCCGGGGGCACGCACACGGCTCGCCTATGACGAACTGCTGGCCAACCAGGTCGCGCTGGCGCTCGTGCGCGGGCGGGTGCGCGCGCGGCAGGGGCGGGCGTTGGCCGGCGATGGGCGTCTACGGACCCGCGCATTGGAGCGGTTCGGGCATGTGCCCACGGCCTCGCAGATCATGGCGCTGGCCGAGATCGACGCCGATCTGGCGGCACCGCGGCGGATGCTGCGGCTGCTGCAAGGCGATGTCGGGTCGGGCAAGACGCTGATCGCCGTGCTGGCGATGCTGCGCGCGGTCGAGGCGGGCGCGCAGGCGGCGCTGATGGCGCCGACCGAGGTGCTGGCACGCCAGCATTACCGCACGCTGTCCCGCCTGATCCCGGTGCCGGTTGCGCTGCTGACCGGCTCGGTGAAAGGCCAGGCGCGGGCGCGTATTCTGAGCGGATTGGCCGATGGCGACATTCCGCTGGTGGTCGGCACGCATGCGCTGTTTCAGGAGCAAGTGGCGTATCGCGACCTGGCACTCGCCGTCATCGACGAGCAGCACCGCTTCGGCGTGACCCAACGGCTGACGATGGGCGACAAGGGCGCACAATCGGACGTGCTGGTGATGACGGCGACGCCGATCCCCCGCACCCTGCTGCTGACCCAATGGGGCGAGATGGACGTGAGCCGGCTCACAGGCAAGCCCGCCGGCCGGCAACCGATCCGCACCACGTTGCATTCGTTGTCCACGCTCCCCGACGTTCTGGATGCGCTGGCGCGCAAGCTCGGTGATGGCGCGCAAATCTATTGGGTGTGCCCGCTGGTGGCCGAAAGCGAGGCGAGCGATCTCGCCGCCGCCGAGGTGCGCTTCGCGCATCTGGCCGAGCGGTTCGGCGGCATTGTCGGCCTCGCTCACGGTCAACAGGACTCCGAGCGGCGCGAGGCGGCGCTGGCGGGCTTCGCCGAGGGGCGCATCCGGCTGCTGGTGGCGACCACGGTGATCGAGGTCGGCGTCGACGTGCCGACGGCGAGCGTGATGGTGGTGGAACACGCCGAGCGGTTCGGACTGGCGCAGCTGCACCAGCTGCGCGGCCGGGTCGGCCGCGGCGAGACGGCGAGCTTCTGCCTGCTGCTGCACGATGACGGCCTGAACGAGACGGCGCGCCAGCGGCTGCTGATGCTGCGCGATACCGAGGATGGGTTCGTCATCGCCGACGCCGACTTTCGACTCCGCGGCGGCGGCGACGTCCTGGGGACGCGCCAGGCCGGCCTGCCGGGATTCCGGCTGGCCGACCCGGTGGCGCACGAGGGCCTCCTGCACATGGCGAGCCGCGACGCCGCGCTGCTGCTGGAGCGCGACCCGACGCTGGCCGGAGAGCGGGGGCGGGCAATTCGAGTGCTGCTGCGGGTGTTCGAGCAGCGCGATGCGATGCGGACCTTGCTGGCGGGGTGACGTGCATGCGTAGCCGCCGCCGTGCTATGGATCGCCCATGTCAGACGACCTCTACGAGCGCGACATCCTGACCTGGGCGGAGCGGCAGGCCGACCTGCTGCGCCGCATGGCGCACGGCGAGCGGCTCAACGAGACGGTGGACTGGCCGCACGTCATCGAGGAGGTGCAGGACGTGGGCTTGTCGGAACTGCGTGCCTGCGAGAGCCTGTTGAGGCAGGCGCTCGTGCATCTGCTCAAGCTGCGGGCCTTCCCTGACGGCTCGGCGGCGCACTGGCGATCCGAAGCGATCGGTTTCCTCGCCGACGCGCAGGCCCGCTTCACCCCATCGATGCGCCAGAGGATCGGCCTGGATGGGCTGTACGCGAAGGCCCTGCGGCAGGTTCGGGCCGGGGAGAATCCGCCCCGCCTGCCGGAGACGTGCCCATTCGAACTCGATGAACTTCTCGCCGACGACGTTGATGTGGGCGCTTTGATCGCGCGGCTTGGGTAAAAGCGATCCCGAGCTGCCCTTGTATCGGGGATGCGGACCTTGCTGGCGGGGTGAGGTCAGGGCGCCATCAGAACCCGCGTCTGGGAGCGCACATGCGGCGTAAACTGCGCCCAGCCCCGCATCGCCAGGAATTCCTTCGTCTCGACCGCCTCCGGCCCCGACAACTCATAGAGGGTCGTGTAGAGCGTCCCCTCGGGCTGGCTCCGGACGCCGCGGTTGTTCTCGCCGATCATCCCTCGACTCACATAGCGGGTTCCGCTCAGGACGCCGGGGCAGGCCAGGGCATCCAGCAGATGCACCGTGTCGTACCAGGCGCTCCATTCGGCCTCGACCGCCGGATCGACCTGTGCGGTGACGATCAGCAGGCATTTCGGAAATTGCGCCACCGTATCCTCCAGTTCCAGGTCCGCGATCATCGGCCACAAGGAGACGGGAGAAAACCCGCTCGTGCGTCGTTGCGCCCGAGTCCTGTCTTGTGGACGAGCCGGCCCACGGGATAGACCGATCGCCACCAGGGGGTTGGGGATGTCGGGATTCTACGGCTACGCCCGGATCGGCGATCGCGTGTTCCGCGAGCGGTTCGGCCTCGATTTCGAGGATTTCGTGGTGGGTCAGGTGTTCAATCACCGGCCCGGCGTCACCGTGACGCAGCAGGACAACGCCGATGAGGCCCTCGATACCATCAACAACGCGCAGCTGCACTACGATCTGCACTACGCATCGGCGACCGAGTGGAAGAACAACCTCGGCGTCAGCACCATGACCCTGCAACGCCTGATCGGCATGTCGTCACGCACGTTCTACCGGCGCCGGCGGTTCGTGGGTTTCCACGGTATCGCCATGACGCAGCCGGTGTTCGGCGGCGACACGCTGTACGCGCGATCCCGCATCACGAGTTGCGCCGACGGCGGCGATGCGGACACCGGGCTGATCGGCGTCACCCTCGAAGGGGTCAATCAGACCGGAGCGGTCATCGCCACCGTGGAGTACCGCGCGGAGGTGTACCGGCGCGACCGGCATCCGGAAGCGCTGGCCGATGCACGCTTGATGCAGGTCGTGGAGGAGCCGCGGTTCCGCCTGTTCCATCCGGGCGAGGACGGCAGCCTGACGGAGCAGTGCGGACTCTACTATGAGGATTTCGTTGCCGGCGAGACGTTCGAGCATTGGCCGCCGAAGACGATCTCCGCTCAGGAGAGCGCGTCGCACGCGCTGCGCTCCCTCGAGATCAATCCGCGCTATGCGGATGCGTCCTACGCGACATCCGTGCTCGGCGGGGACGTCGCGATCTTCGAGCCGTTCGTGCTCGGAACCCTCACCGCGCTGACGACACGCACGTTCGGGCGCGTCGTGGCCAATCTCGGCTGGACCGACGTCGAGATGCCGCGTCAGGTAAAGCCCGGCGAGAGCCTGCGCGCCGTGTCCGTCATCAGTGCCAAGCGCGAGTCCGCGCGCCGTCCCGCCCAGGGGATCGTGCAGGCGGTGAGCACCATGCACGGCGAGGACGGGGCGGTGGTGTGCCGGTTCCATCGCGCGTTCTTGATCTACAAGGCCGGCGTTGGGCCATATGCGGCGGCTGGGTACTGATCGCGATGGATGCCACTCGTGCCCGTTCCGGCGGGGCGCCCATGACCGTCGGGCCGGAGGCACGCCGGGCCCTGTGGGGCTCGGCCGTCGGCTATGCGATGGACGGATTCGATCTGCTCATCCTCGGGTTCATGCTGCGGCCGATCTCGGCGTCGCTCGGCTTGTCGCCCACGCAGGGCGCCTCCCTCGTCACCGCGACGCTGATCGGCGCGGTGCTTGGCGGCTTCGGGTTCGGGATGCTGTCCGATCGGCTGGGCCGGGTGCGGGTGCTGACCTGGACGATCGTCGTCTTCGCGGTGTTCACCGGGCTCTGCGCGCTGGCGCAAGGATACGCGAGCCTGCTGGTGTTCCGGACCATCGCCGGGCTTGGCCTCGGCGGAGAGTTCGGGATCGGCATGGCGCTGGTGGCCGAGGCGTGGCCGGCGGACAAGCGCGCCCGCGCCTCGTCGTATGTCGGATTGGGCTGGCAGTTCGGCGTGCTGGCCGCCGCGATCGTCACGCCGCTGCTGCTGCCCGTCATCGGCTGGCGCGGGATGTTCGCGATCGGCGTGGTGCCCGCGGTCGCCGCCTTCCTGATCCGCCGGACGCTGCACGAACCGGCGATCTTCGTCGCCAGCGCGGCAGGGCGCAGGCCGGCGCTTCTCTCGCTCGGGCTCCTGGTCAAGGACGCGGCCACCACGCGGATCAGCCTGGGGATGGTCATTCTCTGCTCGGTACAGAATTTCGGCTATTACGGGGTGATGATCTGGATGCCGAACTATCTGGCGAGCCGGTTCGGCTACGGGCTGACGCGCTCGGCGATCTGGACGGCGGTGACGATCGGCGGGATGGCGCTGGGCATCTTCCTGTTCGGCCACATCGCCGATCGGATCGGGCGGCGGCCGAGCTTTCTTGCCTACATGGCGGGCGCGGCGATCATGGTGGTGCTGTATTCACGCCTGACCGAACCGTTTGAACTGCTCGTCGCCGGCGCGGTGATGGGATTTTTCGTCAACGGGATGCTGGGCGGCTATGGCGCGCTGATCAGCGAACTGTATCCGACGGCGGCGCGCGCGACGGCGCAGAACGTGCTGTTCAACATCGGCCGGGCCGTCGGCGGACTTGGCCCCGTCGTGGTGGGCGCCATCGCCGCCGCGCTCAGTTTTCAGACCGCGATCGCCTTGCTGGCGCTGCTCTATCTGATCGACATCGTCGCGCTCTGGACACTCATTCCCGAACGGCGGGGTCTTGCGCTGACGTAACGGACGGTCAGGGGTCGGCCCGCTGACTCGCCCAACTGAACACGAACAGCGCGAGGCCGATCACCGAGGCCAACTCGGCCCAGAGGAAGATCACGAGATCGGCCCACACGCCGAGCGGCGGCGTGCCGGGGACGATGCCGCGCATGACCGGCAGCGCGAACACCAGCGCGCCGAGCGCACCCATGAGCGTCGACTCCACCCGCCGGCGGCCGAGGAACACCAGGGAGCTGATGGCGAGCGAACAGCAGGCGACCACGGCCATCGCGGCGTAGGCGGCGAGCGCGAAGAAGATATACGCATCGGCGCGTCGGAGATCGAGACGCACGCTGATGTCGCCTTGGGCATTTGCCGACGCTTGATCGGCACGGACCCGATAGCCGGGCAGACCTTGCCAGACCGTGACCTCCTCCGGCATGGGGCGGCCCGACTCGGTGGCGGTAACGACGCCTTCAAAGGTCTGGATGCGCAGGGCGACACGGTAGCGGTCGAACGGATAACGAATAATGTTTCCGTCGTTGAGGTTTGGGCGAATCGTCAGCGGCGTCATCGGTTCGTAGGCACGGAACACCCTCTCCTCCACCGTCTCGCCGGTGGTCAGGATCATCGAAAGGTCGCGGTTGGGCGTGCTGGCGCGGTTACCGCGCAACGCGGCCCCGGGCGCGACATGGATCCGCATCTCCATCGCCTCGTCGACCGGGGCGGCGGAGAGCGGCTCCACGTAAATCCTGACGCGGGGCGCGGCGTCGGACTGCTCTCCGAAGACCCGCTCCGACGGCCTTGCGGTGAGATCGAAGAGGAGCACCACGGCGAGATAGATGATCACGCTCAGGATGACGAGGGCGGCGAGCGCCCAGGACCGGCGGGGTGATCGACGCTCCGATGGGTCCGAGGACGTCATGGCGACCGGTCGGCGACGTTCTGGCGGGCTGTTCGGCGATCTGGCTGTTGCAAATTGCCGTGATCGGGGAATAAATTGCGGTCGGCGAGATCGGAACGGTCGATCATTGGGGAAACTGCCGGAGATGTCCGCATTGGCCGGTCATTTTGTCGAGTTGCCGCACGTCGATTGGCAGGATGGCCGACCATTTGCCACCTCGCGCCTGAGCGTCAGGTACGCAAGCCTTTTAGAGAACCTCGCGATCGTCAAGGAGAATGTTGTCAAGGCGCTCCCTGTGGATCCGGGCTGGGAGAAAATAGCTGACAAGAACCCGACGACGGCACGGTATTCGGCGTATTCAGCTTTTCTCTTGAGTCCCTCCACTCTTCCTCTCTTTTTTGCGATCCGCGAAACGTATCGACATCTACTGCGAGAACTCGACCAGCAACCGGCTCCCCGGTTTATCCAATGCTGGTACAATATTCACCGCAGTGGGGAATCGCTTGTCCGTCACAAGCACCCCTATGCTTTTATTGGCACCTTTTCCGCCCACGCCGAAGGTAGCGAAACCCGATATGGCAAGACCAGAGATACGGACGAATCAGACGTCATCGTTCGGCACGCCGCCGGCCAGTTGATGGTTACGACAGGTCCGGATCACTACCATGAGACATCCATCTGGCGGGACCCCGACAGGCCGCGTGTGACTTACGCATTCGATATCCTGAATGCCGATCGGTGGAATTCACGACAGGTGTTCTTGCCCTTTGATACGTGAACGACCGAAGCACCAAGCTGTACAAACAAGCTTATCCCCGTCCCTTTGCCCACACCAGAACCCCCAGGAACCCCGCGAACAGCAGCACGAAGAACCCTAGCAGCCCCTGGGGATTCCACGCATCCATCGCGGCCCCGGCCAGCGTCGGGCCGGTCAGCGAGCCAAGCCCGTAAGCCATGACGATCGCGGCGTTCAGGGCGACCATCTCGCTGCCCCGAAAGCGGTCGCCGGCCATCCCGAGGGCGACCGGATAGATGCCGCTCGCCGTCCCGCCCCAGATGAACAGCGTCGCAAACAGCGCCGCAGGCGATTCCGCCAGGAGGGGCACGAGCGCCGCGCCGGCGAGTCCGACCGAGACGCAGACCAGCAGGGCGGAGCGACAGCTCACCTTATCGGATAGAAATCCGACTGGCACCTGTAGGGCGATCGCCCCGATGTAAACGACGGAAACGGTCGCGGCGGCAACGCCCGTCGGTAGTCCCTCGCGCACGCCCCAGATGGGCAACAGCGTCAGCAGCGCCGTCTCGTACAGCCCGAACATCGCGACGACGAGGAGCAGGAAGGGCGCGCGCGCGAACATCGCGAGCGGGCTGCCGCCGCGCTCGCGCCCGAAATCCTGGGCGACGTCGCCGACGCCGAACAGCGGAAGGATCGCCGTCGCCGTGATGAGGGCGTTGGCGATGAAGGGCGGCCAGCCGTCGATCCCGGTCCATGACAGCAGCAGCGGACCGAGGCCGAACCCGGCGGACAGCGCGGTGGCGTAGAGGCCGATGATCCGCCCGCGTGTCGCGGCGCCGGCCAGTTGCGTGATCCATGCTTCGCTCGCGGTAAAGATCGAGGAGCCGATCGCGCCCCCGAGAATGCGCAGCGCGAACCACGCCGGCAGCCCGTCGAACACCCGCATCATCATGAACGCCGCGATGTCGAGGGCGAGGCAGATCCCGAGCAGCCGACGGATTCCGAAACGCCGGATGCCGCGTGGGGCGAGCAGCGGACCCACGATCACGCCGATGAAGGTGGACCCGGCGTTGAGCCCGGTGAGCACCGGATCCGTGCCGCGCGAGTCCAGCAGCAGCGACATCAGCGGCACGCCCTCGCCGACCGAAAGCCCGAACACCGCGACGCAGCAGATCGCCGCCGCCAGGCCGCGGCGGCGCTGCGCCGGGGTCATGCGACGGGCGTCATGGAGTAGGCGGGGGCGCCGTGGTGAGGAGCCGCAGGAAGTCGCTATCCGGCGAGAGCACGAGGCGTGCCTTGCCGGTGTCGAACGCCGCGCGATAGGCCTCCAGCGTACGCCACGTGGCGTAGAAGCCAGGGTCGCGGTTGTAGGCGTCGGCGTAGAGCTTGGTCGACGTTGCCTCCCCCTCGCCGCGCAGCTGGTCGGCCTTCGCCTGGGCGTCGGCCAGCAGCACGGTGCGATCGCGCTCGGCGTCGGCGCGGATGCGCGCCGCGGCCGCCGCACCCTCGGCGCGGGCCTGGGCGGCGACGCGCTCGCGTTCGGACTGCATGCGCGTGAGGATCGCCTCGGTGTTCTCGCGCGGAAGGTCGGCGCGGCGGATGCGGACGTCCTCGACGGTAACGCCGAAGGCGCGCATCTCGCCGTCCACCTGCTGGCGGATGCTCGTCATGATGCGGTCGCGGTCGGCCGAGAGCACGTCGGGCAGCGTGCGGTTGCCCAGCACGCGGCGGATCGCCGAGGCGACGATCGCGTTCAGCCGGCCGGTGATCGCATCCTCCAGCACACCAGCCGCCTGATAGAACCGCAGCGGATTGCTGATGCGGTACATCGTGAAACTATCGACGATCAGGCGGCGCTGATCGCCGAGGATCACTTCCTCGCCCGGCGTGTGCAGCCATAGCAGGCGGCGGTCGTAGGTGATCACGCTCTGGACGAACGGGATGCGCACGTGCAGGCCGGGCACGTCGACGACGCGCACCGGCTTGCCGAACTCGGTGACCAACGCTTGCTCGGTCTGCCCTACGGTGAACAGGGTGGCGAACCCCAGCACGAGGGCGACGATCAGCGCGGCGAGACCGGCGATGAGGGCACGGCTCATGATTTGGCTCCCGTCGCCGAAGCCTGCGGCGGGCTGGCAGGCTGGACCGCCTTCGGGGGGACCGGCCCGGGGGACCCGGGGGACAACGAGTCCGGCGCGACGGACAGGAACGGCAGCACGCCGCGCAGCTTGTCGTCGAGCACCACGCTCTGGGCGTGGCTGAGCACGTCCTGCATGGTGTCGAGATACAGCCGCTTCATGGTGACGTCCTTGGCGGCCTGATAGGCGGTGAGCACGCTTTCGAAGCGCTTCGACTCGCCGGTGGCGCGCGCGATGGCGGCCTGGCGGTCGCCGTCGGCGATCGCGACAATCCGCGAGGCCTCGCCGCGG
Source organism: Acetobacteraceae bacterium (assembly GCA_039938035.1). Taxonomy (GTDB): domain Bacteria; phylum Pseudomonadota; class Alphaproteobacteria; order Acetobacterales; family Acetobacteraceae; genus DATFDN01. Next base: position 9,255 of record JBDTFI010000426.1, read on the forward strand.
GCGCGCGGCACGATGTCGTTGGCGTACGATTCCGCCTGGTTGCGGATCCGCTCGGCGTCGGTGTTGGCGCGCTGCACGTCGCGGAAGCTCTCGATCACGGCGGCCGGCGGGTCGACCGCCTGCGGCAGCACCTGCACGATCTGCACCCCGGCCTTGTAACCGTCGAGGATCTTCTGGGTCTGGCGCATCACGTCGTCGGCGATCTGCGCCCGCAACGGTCCCAGGGCGGGCTGGATGGGCGTGCGGCCGAACACCTCGCGCAGGACGCTCTCGGTCACCGACTTGATGGTGGTGCGCGGATCGCGGGTGTTGAACATGAAGGCGGCCACGTTGTCGATGCGCCACAACACCGCGATGTTCACGTCGACGATATTTTCGTCGCCCGTCAGCATCAGGCTTTCCTGGGCAACGTCGCGGCCGGATTCCCGTGAGGTCGGCGCCTCGGTCGGCACGTCGCCACTGCCGATCTCGCCGGAGCGGTAGCCGATCTCGATGCGGTTGACGCGCGTGACGGCGGGGGTTTCCACGGCCTCGATCGGCCACGGCAGGTGGTAGTTCAGGCCCGGCGGAGTCAGGCGGGTGAAGGCGCCAAAGCGCAGCACCACGCCTTCCTGGTCCGGCTCCACGCGGTAGAGGCCGGAGGCCACCCACAGCGCCAGCACGGCGATCCCGAGCAGCGCGAGGCCGCGCCCGCCGCCCCAGCGGCTTCCTCCTGCCCCACCGTGCCCGCCGAGAAAGCGGCGGATGCTCTGCTGCGCCTGGGCGATGATGCGGTCGAAATCCGGCATCGGCGGGATCGGGCCGCCGTTGCGGGGACCCCCGTTGTTGCCGGAGCCGCCGCCCCCGGGGCCGGAGCCGGGACGGCCTTCGCCCCACGGCTCGTCTCGGCGTTTGCCGGGACCGTCGGATCGCGGATCCTCGCCGGGGGTTCCCCAGGGGTTGTTGGGGTTGTTGGGCGCCATGCGAAGGGGAGACTCCAGTGCGCCGCGACTGCATGCGGCGAAAGCGTTTGCGGCATCGGCACCGTGGCGCCACATAGGGGCGGAGCCCACAGCGGCTCGCGGCCTCGTGCCGGTTCCCGTCAGATAGAGGGTTTCCCAGTCAATGAGCAAGGCGCCGACCCAGGTTTCTCCCGACGATCTGCGGGCCGCGCTGCGCGGAATCCGGGATCCGGCCTCCGGTCAGGACATCGTGGCGGCGGGATTGATCGAGGGGATCGAGGTCAACGGCGGGCTGGTGCAGGTGGCGTTGCTGACGGATCGGGCGCACGCCGAGGCGATGGAGCCGGTGCGCCGGGCGGTGGAGGCGGCGTTGTCGCGCCATCCCGGTGTCACCAACGCGACCGCCGTGCTGACCGGGCAGAAGCAGGCGGCCAAGGCGCCCGCCGGGCCGCACGCGCACGGCCCGGGAAAGCAGGCGATGCTGCTGCCAGATGTGCGCGCCATCGTCGCCGTCGCCTCGGGCAAAGGCGGCGTCGGCAAGTCCACCGTCGCGGTGAACCTCGCTGTGGCGCTGGCGCGGCAGGGCCTGGCGACCGGGCTGCTCGACGCCGACATCTACGGTCCCAGTTTGCCGCGGATGCTGGGCGTGGCGCGCAAGCCGGAGGTGCGCGACGACAAGATGCTGCCGATCGAGGCATGGGGGCTGCGCTGCATGTCGATCGGCTTCCTCGTCGAGGAGGAGACGCCGATGATCTGGCGCGGCCCGATGGTGATGGGTGCGCTCGAGCAGATGATGGGGCAGGTGACGTGGGGCAAGCTCGACGTGCTGATCGTCGACATGCCGCCGGGCACCGGGGACGCGCAGCTGACGATGGCGCAGCGCGTCGCGCTGAGCGGGGCGGTGATCGTCTCGACGCCGCAGGACATCGCGCTGATCGACGCGCGGCGCGGGATGCGGATGTTCGAGCGGGTGCGCGTGCCGGTGCTCGGGCTGGTCGAGAACATGAGCGTGTTCTGCTGCCCCAATTGCGGGCACCGCACCGAGATATTCGGCCACGGCGGCGCGCGGCGGGAAGCGGAAAAGCAGGGGACGGAATTCCTGGGCGAGATCCCGCTGCTGCTGGATATCCGCGTCGCCGCCGATGCGGGGACGCCGATCGTCGCGGCCGACCCGGACGGCGAGGCGGCGAAGGCGTTCGCCACGCTGGCGGCGCGGGTGTGGAGCAAGGTGGGCGCGAAGGCGGCGAGCGGGGCGGGACCGCGCATCGTTATCGAGTGAGGGGGCGGGGGAAACCTCGGGTTAACCCAGATGTGCGACGACCACCGCGAAGGATAGGTGGACATGAGCGTCGTGTTCGATAAGCTTGCATTCGTCCATAGCCTGGAAGCCGAGGGCGCGTTCTCCCGTGGTCAGGCCGAAGCATTGAGCGAGGCGTTGCATACCGCCGTGAGCGAAACCGTCGCGACCAAGACAGACCTGGCCGAAGTCCGGCACGAGATCGCCGGTGTTCGGCACGAGATCGCGCAGACGCGGAGCGAGATGCGGGAGATGCGGGCGGAACTGAAACTGTGGACCGGCAGCCTCGCCGGCGCGCTGTTCGCCGCGCTCGGCGGCCTCTCGGTGGCGATGCGGTTCCTGGCGCACTGACCGCGCGGCGCGATCGACCGACACCACTTCCGTCGCGGGCCTGGCTCTGAGACACTCCCCGCCCCGGCCGCGGAGAGCCCATGACCCTGCCGTTCGAGATCACTCCCGTCGAGGCGATCGGTTATCTCGGCGCGGTGTTCGTCGTCGCGACTTACGCGATGCGCACGATGATCCCGCTGCGCTCGGTGGGACTGGCGAGCAATGCCATCCTCCTTGGCTACGCGGTCGCCAGCCATGCGATTCCCGATATCACACTGAACGCGATCCTGCTGCCGCTGAATACCATTCGGCTGGTGCAGATGATCCGGCTGACCCGCAAGGTGGAGGAGGCCACGCACGGCGACCTCTCGATGGATTGGCTCAAGCCGTTCATGCACCGGCGGACCAGCAAGGCTGGCGAGGTGCTGTTTCGCAAGGGCGATCCGGCCGAGGAGATGTTCTACACGGTCGCCGGTCATTTTCGTCTGGTCGAGTCCGGGATCGAACTGCCGACCGGCGAGGTGGTGGGCGAGCTTGGGTTGCTGGCCCCCGAGCAGCGGCGCACGCAAAGCCTGGAATGCGTGAAGGATGGCGAGATGCTGGTGATCTCCTATTCCAGCGTCCGCCAGCTTTATTACCAGAACCCGCGCTTCGGGTTCTTCTTCCTCCAGCTCGCGACCAAGCGGCTGTTCCAGAACCACGCGCGGCTGGAGGCCCAGCTCGCGGAGCTGGGGGAGCCGTCCCGCCAGCCGGCGGGCTCGGGGAGTGATTGAGGAGTTCATCTTTACTCACAAGTCGATAATATAGGCGACACTCGGCGCCTTGAAGAATGACCGTACCAAGCGTGGCATGCGCTTGATGGCGCTGAGCTGCGCTTCGATCTTGTCCTGCAGCTTTTCGCCTCGCCGTAGCGGTGCTCTCGCCACCCCGGTGCGTTTCCTGTGGCTCCATACCAGTTCGTCGGGGTTCAGTTCAGGCGCGTAGCCGGGAAGAAAATGCAGCGTCAGCATACCCTTCGTGGAGGCAACGTAAGCCTTCACCAGCGCCGTCTTGTGCGCGGCAAGTCCGTCCACCACCA
>JBDTFI010000427.1:0-3033 GCA_039938035.1 Acetobacteraceae bacterium
CAGGGCAAGCTGAAGCTCGCCTTCGCCCACGTGGAGCGCCATTCCCGCTGGAACCTCGCCGACGTGGCGACGACCGCGCGCAAGCAAGACGCCGGCTGGGTGCTGGACGGCGCCAAGGGCGTGGTGCTGCACGGCGACTGCGCCGACAAGCTGCTGGTGACGGCGCGGGTCTCGGGCGGGCAGCGCGGTCGCGACGGGATCGGGCTGTTCCTGGTCGATGCCAACGCGAAGGGCGTGACGCGACGCGGCACCCCGACGCAGGACGGGTTGCGCGCCGCCGAGATCACCCTCGCCGCCGTGCCGGCCGAGACATTGGGCGAGGCCGGGGCGGCGCTGGATGTGGTCGAGCGCGTGGTCGACGAAGCGATGGCCGCATTGTGCGCCGAGGCGGTCGGCGTGATGGCGCGGATGCAGGAGATCACGCTTGACTACCTCAAGACCCGCCAGCAATTCGGCCGCCCGATCGGCAGCTTCCAGGCGTTGCAGTTCCGCGCGGTGGACATGCTCACGGCGGTGGAGCAGGCACGCAGCATGGCGCTGTTCGCGACCGTGATGGCCACCGAGGCGGACGCCACCGAACGCCGCCGCGCGATCTCGGCGACCAAGGTGCAGATCGGCCGCTCTGGTAAGCTGGTCGGCCAGGAGGCAGTCCAGTTGCACGGCGGCATCGGCATGACGATGGAATACATGGTCGGGCACTACTTCAAGCGGATGACGATGATCGACCAGATGTTCGGCGACGCCGACCACCATCTGAGCGTGCTGGCACGGCTGGGCGGATTGTTCGGGGCGGCGACGGCGGCGTAGCGAGGGCCGCGGGTTCGTGGTAGGGTTGCTATAATGGCAATCCAGCAACGGAACCGCCTTGGCGTCCCTGCTCGACAACCCGTTCGCGATACTGCGCCTGGCGCCGGGGGCGTCCGCTGGCGCTGTCTCTGATCGCGCGCGCGGGCTAGGGACGCCCGCGGCAAGTGCTGCGATGCAGGCGCTGATTGCGCCAAGACCACGGCTTGATGCCGAAGTCGCATTTCTGCCCGGCGCCTCGGCGCGTGAGGTTGGCGCGGTCCTCGACGCACTCGGTGCCAGGCGGGAACCAGCCTTGAACCGGCTGAGTGTGCTGGCCAGGGCGAACGTGCTCGCACACCTTGCGACGCATGGCGCTGGCACGTCGGCGGTGTTGCGCGGTCTGGCCGAATTACAGGCGCTGCTGACACACGACGCAATCCTTGCTCCGATAAAGGGCGATCGCGCGCGGGCCGGGATGCCGCCGCCGAACCTCGCGTTGCTCACCACCGACATCGACATCTTGCGCGATACACACGCAAGCGCGCTCGCTGCGGGCGCGTTGGCCCTCGGGGAGGGGCAGGGCAGCCGTGTCCTCGGCGATCTCGTCCAGAGCGCTGAGACCTCCTTGCTCGCCTTCCTGCGCCGTGCGGCGGCAGCCTGGGGACGGGCGACCGCCCATCGCGGGTCGGACCTCCTGGAGATGGCAGGTCGGCAGGAGACTGCGCTCGCCGTCCCGCAAAACCCAAAGGACACCAAGAGCTTGGCCGAGTTGATCCGGGCCTGGGGGCGGTTGACCGCACCGCAGCGCCTGGTCGAGGCTCGGGCGGGGCTGTCGCATACCGCCTCCTCGGAGGCAGCGCGGAGGTGGCGCGCTCTTGGGATCGCTCTGGCGAACGAGCGGGATGCTTCGGTGGCGGCATTGCCGATCGCGGAGGCGTTGGCCGCCCATTTCGAGGCACTTCCGGATATCGGCTCGCAACTCATGGCCGATGTGGCGGAGTGCCGCTCGGTGGCGCAGTTGGCTGCCGCACGCGATACGCCGGAGATGCGGGCACTCGAAGCGGCTATCGCACAGGCCGAACGCGGGCGAGAAGTGTTGCGTCGGGAGTTGACGGGACTTTGCCCGCCTCGGCGCGGATCGAAGGAGGTGGGCGATCTTCTCACCGCATTCGTCGCGGCGGCGGCGAGCGCGTCGGATGAGCGCCCTTGGCAACTGGTACGCGACCTCGCCCTGAAATTGCACAACGACTATGACATGTCGGAAGCCGCCCTCGCGCTCACCCTGATGATGCGGGCGGATTTGCATCGCGGGCGCGGGAAGGCCACGCCAGCACTCTTGGAGGCGCTGGAAGGGGATTGGCGGACCCTGCGACGGAAAATTCTTGTTGGCCTCAGTGAGACGGCCATGAGGGGCGGAAGATGGAGCACCGCCCTCAATCTGCTCGATGAACTGGTTGGCCTCGAATCCTATCCGGGTCAGCAGCGTGAGTGGCGGGAGACGCAGCGGCGAGTGCGAAGCCGAATTGCAAGAGGTCGGGCAAAGGCAGGCGTCTGGGCCATCCTCGTCACGCACACCTGCCCGCCGGCAACCCGCCTCCGCCGGCTGCTCAGGTGCCGGCTGCATCGGCCCGGCAGCCTGCATACACCGAAGCTCCGGCCGACAATGCTGAGATTCCGCCCGCACCCGGTGAGCACTTGCTTTCGCGCGCCGAACTGAGGTGGTGCCAGTTCTGGAACCTGAGAATCGAGGGCGCGCGCACGCGGTTACAGTTCTTGCAAGCGTCTGGCTCGCTCTCGTCGCAACAGGACAGTGCGATCGTCGCCATCTTCAACGACAACTACGTCGCGCCCTGGAATTCCCTTTGCGGCCGTTATTCATTCTTGAAGCGCGACCAAGATGCCCTGGAACTCGAGATTCCCGCACGATCCACGTTCCTGCGCGCGGAAGGCGCGAAAATCATCGACGATGCGCTTGCGCCCGTGGCTGCGCCGGAACCGACGCCTACTCCCGCGCCCGCGCCCGCGCCGGCTCCGGCGGTTCAGATCACTCCATTCGATCAAGGACATGCTGACCGCAATGAGTGGGAGAATTGGTTTGCGACGCTGACCGGCCCCTATCGCGAGGGCGCCGAGTGGTGGGCCGGTGCGCGCAGCCTCAAATCGCCAGGAAACTGCAACGACAAAATATGGGCACACGGCGCGGACTTCATGCAGGGCTGCCTCGCCGCGCAAAGCCGGCTTACGCCG
>JBDTFI010000428.1:0-3075 GCA_039938035.1 Acetobacteraceae bacterium
CCTGAAAATGATCCTCACGCGCCATCGCCAGCTCCGGCAATGTGCGGAAAAGACAGCGAAAGCAAAAACTTGATATCGGCGCGCACATTGCGCGGATCGGGCGCACCTTGCCGGAACGGCAAGAAAGTCCAAGTAAAACAATACCCCAACCGAGCCGCACATTGCCGGCTTTTATCCTGCCCTCGTTCGGTTGGTTTCTGCTCGTCTCCCCTGTCCGCAGGCTCTTCTTCGCCGAGCCACGCCCATGCACGCCAGAGCACGAATTCTCGCTGACTGGGACCCGAGCGCCGTGGCTTCACGAATACATGCACGTTCGCGGCAATATCAATGCCGACGGGCGCGGATCCATCGCCGATCCGGTTACGCGAATGATGGCCCGTCATTGCGTTCGTCCCGTCGTTGAGAGCGCGACGAACAGACCCTCCGACTGCAGCGCGATAGCTGAGACATCACGCACCGGGAAGATCGCCGGAGCGCTAGGTGACGGACGATTGGGCGACGCTCGATCTGCGTTCCTTGCGCCGTCAACGCGCACGATGAAGAGCGGCGCCTGCGTCCAGGACGACGGACCGGGAGCTGCCAAGAGGACAGGCCCAGCGATCTCGCCGCCCTCGACAAAAGGGATGAGGGCCGTGACATAAGCGACCGTCTCGGGCGGCAGCGGCCTGTGCCGGTCGCGATAATCCTCGTAGCGGCCGGGACCTGCATTGTACGCCGCGAGGAAGCCCGGCGAACCGTAGCGGTCGTGCATCTCGCGCAGGAAGGCCGCGCCCGCCAGGATGTTGTCGTGCGGATCAAAGGGATCACGGCCGAGGCCATACCGCGCCCGCAACCCCGCCCAAGTCTCCGGCATGAGCTGCATGAGACCCATCGCACCTTTGGGCGAGACCGCACGCCTGTCACCGCGGCTTTCGACACGCATGACGGCGCGGACCCAGGCCGCCGGAATGCCGAAGCGCTGCGAGGCTTCCGCCACATGCGCGGCATAAGGATCGCTCGCCATCGTATGTTCCACCGGCGCGGCCTGAGCTGAGACGGTGACATTCCGCACGCCTATCGGAATCAGGCCGAACAGGAGAAGAAGCGCACATCGGACGTGCGCCCAGTCACCGCCATGACGCGAGCGAGCCATCGTGCTCGCGCCCGTCAAGGGTTCGCGCCCTGCGCCGGCCTGCGGCCGCCGTTGACCGCCGCTGCGCGCGAGGGCCGACGGATCGTCGAGCGGGACGAAGGAATGAGACGGCTTTTCCGCAAACAAAGGGATGGGGCTTGTTTGCGCCGTATCGCCGGCCTGCGTGACGGGGCTCCGCATCGCGTCAATCCCGCTCGCTGCGCTTGGGCGGACGGTTCCAGCTCAGTATCCAGGCGGATTTGTCGTCCGCCGACTGGAACAGGTTGGCGCGGAGCGGCTGGGTGAACGCCGGGTCGTCGATTTGCAGTGAGACGTAATCGCCAGCCTTCTCGCCGGTGCGTTTCCAGCCCGCGCCAACCTCCGGCCCGTCGCTGTCGCCGAGATGGATGCGATAGTCCGGCGCGTTCTCGGCATCGCTGTGCTCGGCCAGCACGAGCACCAGGTCGGCGGTGAGCGAGAGCGTGCGGATATGGCCGGAATAGCCGGACTTGCTGTGGGCGAACTGACCGATCTGTACCATGATTTACCTCCGTGGCGGTGGGTTGAAAGACGGGTTCAGTCGGTGGCGGCGCGCCAGACGAAGCGGCCGTCGCCGTCCTCGTCGGTCCAGAGCGGGACCGCGCGAGCGACGATCGAGGTGGTGGGAAACGGACCGAAGTAGCGGCCGTCCAGACTGTCTGGGACGGTCGGGTTCATGAGGAAGACCTCGCCCGTGTGGAGGGTCAGGCAGCCGCTCCACTTCGGCAGCGGGCGGCCCAGATGATCGCGGTCAAGCGCGTCGCCAGCGGCGGTGCCGTCGACGGTGATGGCATCGCCGGTGCGGCAAATCGTTTGTCCGGGCAGCGCCATGACATGCTTCAAGAGCGGCACGCCTCTGGGCAGGAAGCCGCCATCGGCAAGGAAGCTCGCAATCGGCTTGGGTGGGCGGACTGCGACCAACTCCATGCCGTGGAGCCGGTCGATCGGATGCAGCACATAAAGCCCGGTCGGCGTGCTGGCCGTGGCGTTCCAGATCAGCCGTGGCGCCGGACGGACGAAGGCCAGGCCGCCAATCGCGAGCATGGCGAGATACGTCGTCATGATGGTGCCGAAGCGGGTCATGGCGTTACGCTCCGGCGCTTCAGCCAGGCGTCATGCTGTTCGCGTGTATAGGCGCGCGGCTCGTGGCCGGCGGCGAGGCGGTTGTGAAGGTGGCGCCAATATTCGGGTGCGGCGTCGGCCGGATCGACACTCAGCGCCTCGACCGCGTCGATGAACTGCAGCACCCGCTCGACCTTGGGCCAGCCGTCGACGCGCAGCAGGATTTCGCCACCGGGCCGAACGAAAGGCAGCGTCTGGTAGCGCTCGCCGGCTGCGACGGCGCGCACGATGTCCATACGCGAAATCACCGTGCCGAAGTCGTTCGACGCCCATCGCACGAAGGCGAAGATGCTGCCCGGCCTGAAGCTGGAGATGCTGCGCCGGCGATCGAGGATCTTCTCCTCGGCGCGCCGGCCGAAGCGCAGCCAGAACTCGATCTTCTTCTCGATCCACGTCAGCTCGACATGGGTTAGGGCGACGGTCCGCCGGTGTGTTGGCGGCACGACGCGCAACGCCGGTTGCGGCTCGTTGTCGTTCATGACGGGTCTCCGGGATCGGCGGGGAATTCGCGGACGAGCAGGTCGCGCAGCATGTCGGCCACCGTGACGCCGCGCTGGAAGGCGATGATCTTGATGCGTCCGCGCAGCTCGGGGGTGATATCGATCGTCAGCCGCGCGGTGAAACCGGCGGCGTCAGTTGCCCGCGTCGGTGGCGCATCGGGCGCTTTGATCCAGCTCTCGGCGTTGGTCGGTCGGGATGCGAAGTCGTGCTTCGTGGAGCGATCGTTCACAGCGCGATCCTCCCGATTTCGGCCGCGAGCGCCGCGATCTCGCGCGCGGCAGGACTGTCCTCGTCGATCTCTG
>JBDTFI010000429.1:0-2612 GCA_039938035.1 Acetobacteraceae bacterium
AACACCGCGACGCTCTCCACCCGCGCCGACCACAGGAACTGATCGACCACCGTGACGCAATCCGCCCGGTAGCCAGCGGCGGCCAGCACGCGGGCGTCGCGCGCCAGGGCAGCAGGGTTGCAGCTGACGTAGATCACAAGCGGCACACGCGCTGCCGCGATCGCTTGGACTTGCGCAACCGCGCCGGCGTGCGGCGGATCGAGGACGACCGCCGCGAAGGCCGCCAACTCGGCGGGGCCGAGCGGCTGGCGCGCGAGGTCGCGCTTTCGGACCTCGACGCGGACGTCCTGGGCGTGGCGGGCGGCCGCGATCAGGGCTGTCACGGCCGCTTCGTCACCCTCGAACGCGCTCACGCGTGCCCGCCGGGCGACGGCAAAGGTCAACGTCCCGCAACCGGCGTAGAGATCGGCGATACGCGCCCGCCCCGGCAGGCTCTCGGGCAGTCCCGCCAGCACCGCCGCGACGATCGCCGCCTCGCCTTCCTTCGATGCTTGCAGAAACGCACCCGGCGGCACGGTTACGCCGACCCCGCCGAACGTCATCGTCGGCGGCCGGAGGATAGCGATCGGCTCGGCGACACCGTCTCGCCCCATCCAGCTCACGCGCGCCAGCCGGTTCTCGCGCGCGAAGCCGGTCAGGCCCATCCGATCGCGCGGCGTCAGCGCCGCATCGGTACGCAGCACGAGGTCGGGACCACTGTCGAGCAGGTTCGCGATCGCCGATCCCTCCCGGCGCAAACCGCCAAAGCCAGGAAGCAGCCCGCGCAGCGGAGCGAACAGCGCGAACAGCGCCGGGTGGAGCACGGGGCATTCAAGAAGGTCGATCACCTCCTCGGAACGCGCCCGATGCAGCCCGACCGCGACCGTCGCGCCGACGCGGCGCAGCGCCAGGTCCATCCGCCGGCGCGTCCCGGGCGGCGTGCGCGCGAGCGGCGCGGCGGGCACCGCGGGGAACCCCGCGCGCCGAAGCGCCGCCTCCACCTGCGCCGCCTTCCAGGCCGCGTAGGCGGGATCGGGCAAATGCTGGGCGACGCAGCCGCCGCACGAGCCGAAATGCTGGCAGGCCGGTATGACGCGCGGGGCGCCGCTCTCGGCCGGCGGGGCGGCGCTAGCCGCCGAACGCGTTGAGGCCGGTCTGCGCGCGGCCAAGGATCAGCGCGTGAACGTCGTGCGTGCCTTCGTACGTGTTCACCGCCTCCAAGTTCATCACATGGCGGATCACATGATACTCGTCGGCGATGCCGTTGCCGCCGTGCATGTCGCGCGCCTCGCGGGCGATGGCGAGCGCCTTGCCGCAGGAATTGCGCTTCAGCATGGAGATCATCTCGGGCGCCGCTTCATGGGCATCCATCAGCCGTCCGAGGCGCAGTACGGCGTGCAGCCCCAGCGTGATCTCGGTCTGCATGTCGACCAGCTTCTTCTGGATCAACTGCGTCGCCGCCAGTGGCCGGCCGAACATCTCGCGCGCCATCGTGTATTCGCGCGCCGCGTGCCAGCAGAACTCCGCCGCGCCCAACGCGCCCCAGGATATCCCGTAGCGGGCGTTGTTGAGGCACGAGAACGGCCCACGCAGCCCCTTCACCGAGAGCATGTTGGCGTCGGGAACGAACACGTCGGACATCATGATCATGCCGGTGACGGACGCCCGCAAACTGAACTTGCCCTCGATCTTCGGCGTCTCCAGGCCCTTCATCCCACGCTCGAGCAGGAATCCGCGAATGTCGCCCGCATCGTCCTTTGCCCACACCACAAGCACGTCCGCGAGCGGGGAATTGGTGATCCAGGTCTTCGATCCGTTCAGGACGAACCCGCCATCCACCGCACGCGCGCGCGTGCGCCTCGAACCGGGATCGGAGCCGGCGTCGGGTTCGGTCAGGCCGAAGCAGCCGATGAATTCGCCGCTGCGCAGCCTGGGAAGGTATTTCTCCTTCTGCTCGTCCGATCCGAACGCCCAGATCGGATACATCACCAGCGAGGACTGCACCGAGAAGCAGGATCGGTAGCCGGAATCGACGCGCTCCACCTCGCGCGAGATCAGGCCGTAGGAAACGTAGTTCACCCCGGCGCAGCCGTAGCCTTCCAAGGTGGCGCCCAGGAAACCCATCTCGCCCATCTCGTTCATGATGGAGCGGTCGAATGTCTCGTGGCGGTTCGCCTCCAGGATGCGCGGCATCAGTCGGTCCTGGCAGTAGGCGCGCGCCGCGTCGCGGATGGCGCGTTCGTCCTCGGACAGCTCCGCGTCGAAGCGCAGCGGGTCGTCCCAGCGGAACGGCGTGAAGCGGCTTCTATGGGCCGCCGCGGCGACGTTCATGCCTCTCCCTCATCCGGTGCCATCCGTGGCGTCGGACGCGTCGGGCGGACACGCACGAGCATGAACGCGGGAACGTCGTCGCCGAACCCGGCGACCGACGGGCCAAGGTCATCGTCGCGCCGCCGCCGCGTCGGCGCTGCCGGCGTCGGCGTGACAGGCGCGGGCGGGGCGATATCCGACGCCGACTCGGCAACCACGGGATGACGCGCCCGCGGCGGACGGGCGGGCGCGGCGTCGCGCGGCGAGCGCGCCGGAGTGGAGTCGCGCGGCTTGCGTTCCGGACGTTCGGCCTTCTCCGGCTT
>JBDTFI010000430.1:0-8915 GCA_039938035.1 Acetobacteraceae bacterium
GAAAATCTGGAGCGGGCGAAGGGATTCGAACCCTCGACCCCAACCTTGGCAAGGTTGTGCTCTACCCCTGAGCTACGCCCGCGCTCCGTGGCGGGGTAGATAGAGCGAGCCATCGCGGAACGCAACACGCGGCATGGGCGCCAATCCCGTGCGGATTGCCAAGGCAAGCGCCGGATGGCGAAGCCTGCGCGCCGCACCCAGTATAGGCACATGACACACATCCATTCCCTCCTCCCCGAGGACGTCCTGTGGACCGCCGTGCTGCGGCGGGAGCGGGATGGCGATTTTCTGTATGGCGTCTCCACCATGGGGGTCTATTGCCGGCCCACCTGCCCGTCGCGCCGGCCGCTGCGCCAGAACGTGCGCTTCTTCGCGACGACGACGGACGCCGAGGCGGCGGGTTACCGGGCCTGCAAGAGATGCGACCCGAAGGGTGATCGGGCGCGGCTGGCGCAGGAGGTCGTGCGCGATGCGTGCGCGGCCATCGAGGCGGCGGAGGAAATCCCCTCGCTCGAGCACCTTGCGACCCGTTCGGGCTATTCGCGCTTCCACTTCCTGCGCCTGTTCCGCGCCCATACCGGCTTGACGCCACGCGGCTACGCCGAAGGGGTACGCGCCCAGCGGCTCCATGCTTCCCTCGCGGCCGGAGAACGGGTGGCCGACGCGGTCGCCGGCGCGGGGTTCGGCTCGGAGAGCCGGGTGTATGAGCGCACGGGTGCGTTGCTTGGCATGACGCCAGGCGCGGCGCGGCGGGGAGGGGCGGGCGAGGTAATCCGCACGACTTTCGCCGACTGCCCGTTCGGTCGGCTGCTGGTCGGCGCGACCACGCACGGCGTGTGTTTCGTGGGCTTCGCCGAGCCGGATGCGGCGCTGGAGGGTGATTTGCGGCGGCGCTTCCCGCACGCCGAGATCGTCCGCGACGATCCGGGCCTGGCGGAGACAGTCGGCGCTGTCCTGCGCTTCATCGACGAACCGCGCGCCGGACTCGCTTTGCCGCTCGACCTGCGGGGCACCGCGTTCCAGCTTCGGGTCTGGCAGGCGCTGGGCCGCATCCCCGTGGGGGAGACGCGCAGCTATGCCGACCTCGCCGCCATGATCGGCAATCCGCGCGCGGCCCGCGCCGTCGCGCGGGGCTGCGCGACCAACCCGGTCGCGCTCGCCGTGCCCTGTCATCGCGTCGTCGGCAGCGACGGCAGCCTCGCCGGCTATCGTTGGGGCGTGCCGCGCAAACGGGCGTTGCTGGAGCGGGAAAAGGCGCCGCAAGTCGCCTGACGACCTACGCCGCCTCCTGCCTCGCCTCCTTGGGGCGGCGGACCCGGAGTCGGCGAATACGGCGAGGATCGGCTTCCAGGATCTGGAACTCGATCCCGCCCGGGTGGCTGACGACCTCGCCGCGCGCCGGCACGCGTCCGGCGAGGGCAAACACGAGACCGCCGACCGTGTTGATGTCGGCATCGCGCTCCTCCTCCGTCAGGACTGCGCCGAGCCGCTTCTCGAACTCCTCGACCGGGAGACGGGCGTTGATGTCGAGCGCGCCGTCCGGGCGCTCGACGATCATCGGGCCTTCCTCCTCGTCGTGCTCGTCGGCGATCGGACCGACGATGGTTTCCACCAGATCCTCGATCGTCACCAGGCCGTCGATGCCGCCGTACTCGTCCACCACCAGCGCGAGGTGCATGCGCGCCTGACGCATCTGCAACAGCAGGTCGAGCACCGGGATTTGCGGCGCCACCATCAGCGGCTGGCGCAGGATCTTCTCGAGCGAGAAATCCTCCTTGTGGCCGACAAAGGCATAGACGTCCTTGATGTGGACCATGCCGACGATGTCGTCGAGTTCCTCGCGATAGACCGGCAGGCGGGAATGTCCGTCGTCGCGGATCTGCTCCACTGTGGCCTGGAAACCGGTGTCCAGCGCGATCGAGACGATGTCGGCGCGCGGCACCATCACGTCGCCAGCGGTGGTTTCGCGCAGCAGCAGGATGTTGTTGATCAGCGCCCGCTCGTGGCGATCGAGTTCGGGCGTGCCGCCCGGGGTCTGCGGTGCCTCGGCCGCCTCGGCCACCAGCTCGGCGATCGAGTCGCGTACGCTGTGCTCGATCTGGCGGCGGTTGAACCGCGCGCGGATGCGGCCCAGCAGGCCGAGGCGAGCCAGGGCGCCGCTCATGTGCGTCGCCACGGGTTGGGTACACCGATGCGGTGCAACAGCCGCGCCTCCGCCATCTCCATGCGGCGCGCGTCCCCCGGGTGGTGGTGGTCGTGGCCAGCGAGATGGAGCGCGCCGTGCAGGATCAGATGCGCGAGATGGTGCGACGGGCGCCGACCCGCCGCCGCCGCCTCGCGCCGGACCACGCCGAGCGCGAGCACGATCTGCCCAGGCAAGCCAGGCGCGGGAGGGTCGTAGGTCAGCACGTTGGTCGGCTTGTCGAGGCCGCGGTCGCGCGCGTTCAGGCGGCGCACCGTGCGATCGTCGGCGAGCAGCACGGTCACGGTCATGCGCGACCCCACCCGCGTCGCGCGCGCCGCGATCCGGGCCGCGCCGGGCACGAGCCGCCGCCAGCCGGGCTCCGTTATGATGATCTCGGGGTGCGGCGATGATCCCGCTTCTGGCGCGGCAAGGCTACTGGGAGGGTCCATCTCTACGCGCCGACCGCTGCCTCCGGCGCACGCTCCCGCGCCCGGCGTCCCTCGCGGCGTTGTTCGCCCACCGCCGTCTCCCGCTGTTCGTACGCATCGACAATCCGCGCGACCAGGGGGTGCCGCACCACGTCGCGCTTGTCGAAGCGGGCGACCCCGATGCCGGGCACGCCCTCCAGTGTCTCCAGCGCGTCGCGCAAGCCGGAGGCAACCCCGTTGGGCAGGTCCACCTGGCTCGGGTCGCCGGTGATGACCATGCGCGTGCCGTCGCCCATGCGGGTGAGGAACATCTTCATCTGGACCGGCGTGGTGTTCTGCGCCTCGTCGAGGATCACGTAGGCATGGGCGAGCGTGCGCCCGCGCATGAAAGCCAGCGGCGCCACCTCGATCTCGCCGCTGTTCAGCCGGCGCATCACCTGATCGGCCGGCATCATGTCATTCAACGCGTCGTACAGCGGGCGCAAATAGGGATCGACCTTTTCCTTCATGTCTCCGGGCAGGAAGCCCAGCCGCTCACCGGCCTCGACCGCCGGACGGGAAAGCACGATCCGGTCCACCTTGCCCGATTGCAGCATCGCCACCGCCTGCGCGACCGCCAGATAGGTCTTGCCGGTGCCGGCGGGGCCGACCGCGAAGACCATCTCGTGGGCGGCCAGCAACTCCATGTAGGTCGCCTGGCCGGCGCTGCGGGGGCCGACGGCGCCGCGCCGCGTGCGGATCGCCGGCAGGTCCGACAGCGGCAGGCGTGGATCGCCGTCGGTATCGGCCAGCCGGATCGCGGCGTCCACCTCGGCCTTGCCGACGCTCTCGCCGCGTTCGAGCCGTTGCCACAGACCCTCCAGCGCCGCCTGGGCGGCATCCACGCGTCCGGCCTCGCCGGCGATCGCCACGCGGTTGCCCCGACAGGACACGCGCACGCCCATCGCCTGCTCAATGCGGACCAGATGGCGGTCGTGGTCGCCGAGCAGGAGCGGGAGCAGCATGTTGTCGCGAAAGTGCAAGGTCACGGCTTTCCCGTCGGTGCGGTTGGCCGGGGTGGTCGGAAGGGTGATGGCCTGGCTCAAGCGGGTGAACACTCCTTTCCAAGGGTTCCGGATAGAGAGTTGGGGAGAGCGGCGACGATTCGCACCGGCAATTCGGTGCCGATCAATTCCGTCGGGCCGGTGACGTGGACTGGATAGAGGTAGGGCGAGCGGCCGGCGACCTGGCCTGGGTGGCGTCCCAGCCCGGTGAACAGCACCGGCAGGATCCGCCCGACGCACTCCCGCAGGAAGCGCCCCTGCTGCTCGCGCAGAAGCGATTGCAGATCCTGAAGGCGGCGGTCCTTCTCGGCTTCGGGGATCTGGCCAGGGGCGGCGCCGGCGGGGGTTCCAGGGCGGGGAGAGTATTTGAAGCTGTACGCCTGCGCGAAGCCGACGGCGGCCACGAGCGCGAGGGTCGCGGCGAAGTCGGCGTTGGTCTCGCCCGGGTGGCCGACGATGAAATCCGAGGAGAGCGCGATATCGGGCCGCGCGACGCGGAGCCGCTCGACGATACGGAGATAGTCGACCGCCCGATGGCGCCGGTTCATCGCGGTCAGCATCCGATCGGAGCCCGACTGCACCGGCAGATGCAGGAAAGGCATCAGGGCGGGAATCTCGCCGTGCGCCTCGATCAGCGCCGCGTCCATGTCGCGCGGGTGGGAGGTCGTGTAGCGCAGCCGGATCAGGTCGGGAATCTCGGCGAGCGCGCGCAGCAGGCGGGCGAGGGTCCAGATCGTTCCGTCCGGTCCTTCTCCGTGCCAGGCGTTGACGTTCTGCCCCAGCACGGTGATCTCGCGCGCGCCAAGCGCCACCAGCCGGCGCGCCTCGGCGACGATCGCCCGCGCCGGGCGGCTTTGTTCGGCGCCGCGCGTATAGGGCACCACGCAGAAGCTGCAGAACTTGTCGCAGCCTTCCTGGATGGTCAGGAAGGCGGTCACGCCTTGCGGGGCGGCGGCGTCGGGCAGGAAGTCGAACTTCGATTCCGGAGGGAACGCGGTGTCGATCACCGCGCCGCCGGCCCGGGCCGCGCGGGCCACCATTTCGGGCAGGCGATGGTAAGTCTGCGGCCCGAGCACGAGGTCGACGAAGGGCGCCCGGACCAGGATCTCCTCTCCCTCGGCCTGGGCGACGCAGCCGGCGACCGCCAGGATCATGCGTCCGCCGGCGGCTTCCTTCGCCTGCTTCAGCAGACGCAGCCGGCCAAGCTCGGAGAACACCTTCTCGGCGGCCCGGTCGCGGATGTGGCAGGTGTTGAGGATCACCATGTCCGCCCCGTCCGCGACGGGACTCGGCGCGTAACCGACGAGGGCGAGCACGTCGGCCATCCGCGCGCTGTCGTACACGTTCATCTGGCAACCCCAGGTGATGACGTGCAGACGCTTCGGCGGGATCGTTGCGGTTATCGTCGTCCCGGTCATCTCGTGCCACGCTCCGCTCGTGCGCACCGGGCCAGCCCCGGGCAGGAGGCGGGAGGAATGGTCGGGCGAGTCCGGGTGGTCAAGCGCACATGGACGCGACGGCCTCTGGTCAATGCCGCAGTGTGCCGACAGAGGTGGGCGTTTTGTCAACTGCCATCAAGCCGGCGCAGGGCGCCGATTCGCTTCCGCGAGGGCGGCACCGGGCGCGCCGACCGGCGCGGCCGGACGGTTCTGGCGCAACGTCGCCGCGCCATCGGCGACAACCTCCCAGACGGCCTGGCAGAGGGCCTTGCGGTCGACGTAGTCGCGCGGATCAATCGGGCGGTGCAGAAGCACGCTGACCCGCAACCCCCGGTGACGGGCGAGCTGCCAGTAATGCGAGGCGATGTCCATGTCGCCATACCAGGCGAACAACGCCCGCGTGGCCCGTCCGGTGGGCAGCCCGGATAACCGGTCGTAGACCACCGACACCGGCTGCACGATCGGCGCCGTGTCCCCTTCGGCGACGGCCAGGAACGATGGCCGGAACGCCATGACGCGCGAGCCGTCAGACGTGGTGCCCTCGGGGAACAGGATCAGGTTGTCGCCGCGAGCCAGTACGTCGCGTAACGCGGCGATCTCGCTTGCCATCGAGGCACGGCTTCGGGAGACGAAAACGGTGCGTCCCAGCCGCGCGACCGTGCCGATCAGCGGCCAGCCGGCGACCTCCCCTTTGGCGACGAAGCATGCCGGCAAAACGCCGCCGAGCACCGGGATGTCGAGCCAGGAGCTGTGGTTGGACACGAACAACACGGACCGGCCGCCAGCGGCCGGCGTTACTGGCGCGCCGATCACCCGTACCCGCAAGCCGAGTCCCCGGCAGAAGGCGGACCAGTAACGCCGGGCGAAGCGAACCTTCGCGCGTCCCGGCAGGATCAGCGCCACGCCCTGCACCCCCATCGAGGCGATCGTCAGCGCGACCAACCCGAGCAAGCGCCGGAGGGCGCGAAGGCTGCCCAGCACGACCCGATCCCGCCGGCCGCCGAGCCAGGGCGGGTCCGTAGGGGCGAGCCCTGACACGGGCGCGGTCGGGCGGAGGCGGGTCGGCGCTTGCGGCATCGCCACCTTGATACGATGAAAGGTTTGACCAAACGATGGCGCAGGCGTGACCGCCGCCGGCGTTCCGAAATCGCCGCCGAGCGCTAGGTTTGTTCCATGACGCGCGTCCGCCTCTCGGTCCGCCCCATTGTCCGCGGACGTGCCGTGCTGCTGGCGGCCATTTTCGTCGTGCTTCCACCATCGACGCGGGCGGCCGACCCGGTGGCTTATACGGTCGCGATCGCCAAGACCTCGGATGTGGCGCTGGACGCGGCACTCACCGACTCCTCGGAGCTGGAGTCGTTGCGTGAAAAGGCGCCTGTCGGGCCGTTCGCGTTGCTCGGCCGCGCCCGTCAGGACGGGACACGGTTCCTGGCCGCGCTGCACAGCCTCGGCTACTACAAGGGCGCGGTGACGATCACCGTCGATGGGCGTCCGCTCGATGCGCCGGGGCTGGTGGACACGCTGCAAGCGGCGCCCGCCACGCCGCCGGCCCGGGTCGCAGTGACGATCGCCCCGGGGCCGCAGTTCCGCATCCGCCAGGTGACGCTGGCCGGGGTCTATCCGGCGGACATCGGCGCGGATCTCAAGCTCGGGCGGGGCGATCCGGCGATCGCCGGCCATGTCGTGGCGGCCCGCGAGCGGCTGCTCGCCGCGCTGCGCGATACCGGCTACGCGCTCGCCACGGTGGAGCTGGAACCCGCGACGCTCTATCTGGATCAGGACGCGATGGTCGTTGCCTTCAAGGTGGAGGCCGGGGCGCGGGTCGCCATCGGGCCGATCCGCTTTCAGGGCCTCAACGGGGTCAACGAATCGTTCGTCCGCGAACGCCTGCTGATCCATCAAGGGGAATTGTTCAGGGCGAGTGCCCTGGGCCGGGCCCGCGACGACCTCGCCAAGGTGCCGGCCTTCGCCTCCGTGCTCGTGGTTCCGGCGACCCAGCTCGACGCCGCCGGCCAGTTGCCGATCACCGTCTATACCACCGAGCGGCCCGGTCACGCCGTCGATGTCGGCGTGTCCTATTCGACCGATCTCGGGCTTGGACTGAGCACCGGCTGGCATGACCGCAACCTGTTCGGCAACGCCGAGCAGCTCAATCTGACGGCGGCGTTCCAGGCCGGCGGCAACGCCGAGATCAAACCGGGCTACAAGCTGAACGCGGAGTTCATCAAGCCCGATTTCCTGGCGCACGACCAATCGCTGGAGGTCAACCTTGGGGCAGTCAAGCAGAGCCTGATCGCCTACGACCAGAAGGCGGTGCTGGAGTCCGTCGCCATCAGTCGCGTCCTGTCCGAGCACTGGCGTGTCAGCGCGGGCATTTCCGGTGAGCAGGAGTTGATCACCCAGCAGGACATCTCGCAGCGCTACAACCTGCTCGGCCTGCCGCTCGCGCTGCGTTTCGACGACACTGACGCACCGCTCAACCCGACGCACGGCGTCCGCGCCGCGTTGCTGGTCACACCGGAGCGGTCGCTGACCGGCATCCAGTCGACCTTCGTGCTGACCCAGCTATCAGGTTCCACCTATTTCGATCTCAGCGGCAACGGGCGCAGCGTGCTCGCCTTGCGCGGACTGACCGGAGCGGCGTTTGGGGCGCAGACCTTTGGCTTGCCGCCGGACCAGCGGTTCTATGCCGGTGGCAGCGGGACGGTGCGTGGCTACCGCTACCAGTCGGTCGGCCCGCAATTCGCCGACGGCACGCCCGCCGGCGGCACCAGGATCACCGCCGGCACGATCGAGTTGCGCCAGCGGGTGTTCAAGGATTTCGGCTTCTCGGTGTTCTCCGACGCCGCCGCGGTGACCGGCCCGGGGGCGCCGGGGTCGTCCGGCAGATACGCGGTCAGCGCCGGTGCCGGCGTATTCTACTACACCGCGATCGGTCCGATCCGGCTGGAGGGCGCGGTGCCACTGATCCATCTGCCCAATAGCGGGTCGTTCCAGATCTATGTCGGATTGGGGCAGTCGTTCTGATGCGGGCGATCCTGACCGTCATCGTCTGCCTTCTCGCGCTTTGCGGACCCAGTTCCGGTGCCCATGCCGCGCTGCTCGACCGGCTGCTTCCCTGGGTATCCGGCGCGATGCGAACCGAGGGGCTCTCGATCCACTGGGGCGGCGCGCTGACCGCTAACACAGTCGAGTTGACCGACGCGAGCGGCACCTACGCGACCTTTCACGGCGTCAGGATCGTCTGGTCCCCGCTCGCTCTGATCCGCGGCAACCTCGCGATCGACGCGCTCACCGCCGATGACGGCGATGTGGCACGCCTGCCGGCAAGCTCGGGCGGGTCATCGGGCGGCGGGTTGCCGAGCAAGCTTGCCGTCAAGGATCTGGAGGTCGGCCGGCTGACCCTTGAGAAGCCGGCGATCGGCGCCG
This sequence comes from Acetobacteraceae bacterium, assembly GCA_039938035.1. Lineage (GTDB taxonomy): Bacteria > Pseudomonadota > Alphaproteobacteria > Acetobacterales > Acetobacteraceae > DATFDN01. The sequence continues at coordinate 8,525 of JBDTFI010000430.1, forward strand.
CCGCGACATTGCGCGTGAGCGGGAACGGAAGTCGCGACGCGAGCGCGACCCAGGGGCGGGTCAACGCCGAGCGGCTGGACGGAAGCGCCACCTACGCGCTGAGCGGGACGATGAACGCCGATGGGCTGGTCGTCCACGTCACCGCCAAGGAGGCGTCGGGCGGGCTGATCGCAACCGCCGCCGGGCTGCCCGACATCGGCGCGCTCGACCTGACGGCGTCGGTTTCCGGGCCGGAGACGGCACTCGCGACGCAGGTGGCGCTCGGCGCGGGCGCGTTGCGGGCGGCGGCGGCGGGGCAGGTGGACATGACCGGGCACACGCTGAGCCTGCACGTGGATGCCAGCGCCCCGGCGATGGCGCCGCGCCCCGATCTTTCCTGGCAGTCGGTGGC
>JBDTFI010000431.1:0-9528 GCA_039938035.1 Acetobacteraceae bacterium
CCTGCCATCCGCCTCTTCACTCCCGCCGCCCTGCACCCCGGCGCCGAGATCGCCGCCACTCCCGGCCAGGCGCGCTACCTCGCCACCGTCATGCGCCGAACCCCAGACGACCCCGTGCGCCTGTTCAACGGCCACGACGGCGAGTTCCTCGCCCGCATCACCGCGCTCCGCCGCGACCGCGCCACCCTCATCGTCGAACACCAACTCCGCCCCCAGGCGCCCGAACCCGACCTATGGCTCGCCTTCGCGCTCCTGAAACGCGACGCCACCGACGTGGTGGTGCAGAAGGCGACGGAGCTTGGTGCCGCCGCCCTGCTCCCCATCTTCACCGAGCGGACCAACGCCGCCCGTGTCAACGCGACGCGGCTGGCCGCCATCGCCACCGAGGCCGCCGAACAAAGCGAGCGTCTCACCGTGCCGACGATCCACGCGCCCCGCCGTCTGGCCGACCTGCTGGCGACCTGGCCCGCCGACCGGCGCCTGTTCGCCGCGATCGAACGGCGCGAAGCACCCGCCATCACCCCGACCACGGAACCGGCGGCCCTGCTGATCGGGCCGGAGGGCGGCTTCACCGACGCCGAGCTTGACGCGCTTGCCCGCCACAAGTCAGTTGCGCCCGTCAGCCTCGGGCCGCGCATCCTGCGCGCCGAGACCGCCGCGATCGCCGGACTCGCGCTGTTGCAGGCGCCCCTGTTGCAGCCACGAATGCGCGGCTGAATACTCATCCCGCAACCCGCGAGACCACCCGGAGCCTGATGTCGAACCCCGGAGACGCCGACACGACCCCGATCCGCTCGGTGCGCCAACTCGCCGATTACCTCGCCGTGGGCTGCAAGCCGCGCGCCGATTTCCGCATCGGGACGGAGCACGAGAAATTCGGCTTCAGCCGTGCCGACCTGACGCCGCCGGCGTACGAGCCGACGCCCGGCTCAACTGGCTCGATCCGTGGGATGCTGGAAGGCCTGGCCCGCCTCGGCCGCGGCGAGCCGATCCTCGATGACGCCAACCCGATCGGGCTGGCGCTGGGCGGCGGCGCCTCCGTCTCCCTGGAACCGGCCGGCCAACTCGAACTGTCGGGCGCGCCGGTCGAGACGCTGCACGACACCAAGGCCGAGTTCGACGCCCATTTCGCCGCCGTGCGGGAGGTGGCCGAACCGCTGGGGCTCGGCTTCGCCCCGCTGGGCTTTCATCCGACGATGGCGCGCGAGGCGATGCCGTGGATGCCCAAGGGCCGTTACGCGATCATGCGCGCCTATATGCCGAGGGTCGGCGGCCTCGGGCTCGATATGATGACCCGCACCTGTACCGTGCAGGTCAATCTCGACTACGGGTCGGAGCAGGACATGCTCCGCAAGTTGCGCGCCTCCCTGGTCCTGCAACCGCTGGCTACGGCGCTGTTCGCCAATTCTCCATTCACCCTCGGCCGGCCGAACGGGTTCCTCAGCTATCGCGCGCATGTCTGGACCGACACCGACAATGACCGCTCCGGCACCCCGGCGGTGATGTTCGAGGACGGATTCGGCTTCGAGCGGTACGCCGAATGGCTCATCGACAGCGTGCCGATGTATTTCGTCTATCGCGACGGGCGCTACATCGACGTCGCGGGGCAGTCGTTCCGCGCCTTCATGAACGGCCAGGTCGCCAGCCTCGCCGGCGAGCGTGCCACGGTGGGCGACTTCGCCGACCATGTGACGACCGCCTTCACGGACGTGCGGATCAAGCGGTTCCTCGAAATGCGCGGCTCCGACGCCGGGACGCCCGAGATGATGCTCGCCCAGTCGGCCCTGTGGGTCGGCCTGCTGTATGACGAGGCCGCGCTCGACGCGGCGCTGGCGCTGGTCCGCCGTGCCGGATGGGCCGACGCGGTGGCGTTGCGTGATGCCGTCCCACGCCTCGGCCTCGACGCCCCGTTCCTCGGCCATCGCCTGCGCGATCTGGCCCGCGACGTGCTCGACGTTGCGTCCGACGGCCTGCGCGCCCGCGCGCGGCGCGACGCGGCCACGCGGGATGAGCGGATGTACCTCGAGCCGCTGCGGGCCAGTGTCGGGGGCGGGCCGGTCCCCGCCGAATACTGGTTGACCCGCTATCATGGCGCCTGGGGGGGCGACGTTCGGCGGATTTTCGCCGAATCAGCGATTTAGGCGCCACCAAACTCGCAGCGACGTGTAAACACACTTGCGTCTGCAACCCAGATGGGCAGAATGCCGCGATGATATCAAATCTTGTTGCGCGAACCCTCCCCGCCACCGCCGCCTCCGCCCACCCCTTGGCCCCGACAGGCTCGGTCGTCCTCCGTCTCCGGCTCATCGGCCAGATGGAGGCCTGGGCGCTCGGCTCGCGGAATGTGCTGCCGAGCGGGCGCAAGACCAAGGCGTTGCTGGCGGTGGTCGCCATGTCCTCGCCGCGGCCGGCCTTGCGCGGGCGCCTCGCTGAATTGCTGTGGAGCCGTCGGCCGGAGGAGCAGGCCCGCGCCTCCCTGCGCCAGGAAATCCACCGTCTGTTGGAGGTGCTGACCCCGGCCGGCGCGGACGTGCTGCAGGTCACCCGGGACCACCTGTCGATTTGCCCCGGCGCCGCCTGGGTGGACGTCGAGGAGGTGATGCGCGCGACGGTGAAGCAGCCGACCTCGCTTTCCCTGCTCGAAGGCGACCTGCTGGAGGATCTCGACGGCGCGGACCCGGCTTTCGATGCCTGGCTGACCACCGAACGCGAGCGTTTGCGCGACCGTGGCCGCGCCCTCGCCGAGGAGCTTCTGCGAGAGCAGGACGATCCGGACGCCACGATCCCCGCCGCCCAGCGCCTGCTCTCGATCGATCGCGCGCACGAGGGTGCCTGGCGGGCGTTGATGCGCGCCCATGCCGCGCGTGGGGAGCGCGGCATGGCGATCCAGTCCTATGACCGCTGCCGGGCGGTGCTCGCCGATCTTCTGGATGCGGCGCCGTCATCGGAGACGCAGAAGCTGCTGGCCGAGATCCGGGGGCCCGCCGGTTCCCGGATGCCCCTGCGCCCGCCCGCGCGGCCCGCCGCACCCGAACTGGAGGATCGAGGCGAGGCCTACCGGGCGGAGATGCCGGTCCCGCCTGAAGAGCATTCCGGACGCGCGCGCGGCGGCGCGCATGTTGGGGTGCTGCCCTTCCAGCTCGTCGGCACCGGGGAAGAGGAGACGCATTTGTCGCCCTGCCTCGCCGAGGAGATCACCACGGCCCTCTCCCGCTTCCGCTGGATGTTCGTGGTCTCGTCGAACGCGCTCGCCCGCTTCGCCGACGAAACCCGCAACGAGGATGCGATCCGCCGGGCCTTCGACCTCGACTTCCTGCTCGACGGCTCGATCCAGCGCGTCCGCTCCCGCGTGCGCGTGACCGCGCGTCTGCTCGATCTCCGGGCCGGCAATCAGGTCGTGTGGGCACGCCGCTTCGATCGCCAGGCCGATGATCTCCTGTCGCTGCAGGACGAAATCGCCGCCGAGATGGTCGCGCAGGTCGATTCCGAGATACTGCTGATCGAATCAAAGCGCGTCGCCGCCCGCCCGGAGGTCGACTCCAACGCCGGCGATCTCGTGCTGCGCGCGTTGCCCGCGATGAACCGGATGGAGCGTGCCCCATTCATGCGGGCCGGCGAGTTGCTGCGCCGCGCCGTCGAGCTGGAGCCCGACTACGCCGCCGCCCACGCATGGTCGGCCTATTGGCACGTCTTCCTTGTCGGGCAGGGATGGGCCGAGCAGCCGCAGGACAGCATGGCCGAGGCCGGGCGGCTGGCGGAGCGCGCGATCCAGATCGACCCCTTCGATGCCCGCGCGCTGAGCATCGCCGGGCACGTCGCCGCCGTCCTGCATCATAGGTTGCACGAGGCGGCCTCGCTGCACGATCGGGCGCTGTCGCTCAATCCCAATCTCGCGATGGCCTGGGCGCTGTCGTCGGTCACTCACGCCTTCATGGGCGATCTCGACGAGGCGGAGCGGCGCAACGCGCGCTACAAGCGGCTGTCGCCGCTTGACCCGTCAGCCTTCGTCTTCGACGGATTCTTCACGATCATCCATCTGCTCAAGCACGACTACGAATCCGCGGTCACGGCGGGAAGGGCGGGGACGCAGATGAACCCGCTTCTGTCGGCGGGCTTCAAGCCGTATCTGGCTTCCCTCGGCCATCTCGACCGCCGTCAGGAGGCAGCGGTCGCGCTGCGCCGGCTGCTGACCGTCGAGCCCAATTTCTCCGTACAGCGCTTCCTGAGCACGGCGCCCTTCGTGCGCGAAAGCGATCGGGAGACCTACGCCCAGGGACTGCGTCTCGCCGGCGTGCCTGAATCCGACGGAAGCAAAGGGGCCGTTCCTTTGCGGGCCTGACATGCCTTTGGCGGAATCGGCGCCAGCCAAGGTCAACCTGTTCCTGCACGTCACTGGGCGGCGTGCGGACGGCTACCATCTGCTCGACAGCCTCGCCGTCTTCGCCGATGCCGCCGACGGACTGCACGCCGCGCCGGCGGATGCACTGAGCCTGATCATCGAAGGGCCATTCGCGTCGGCGCTCGCCGTCGAGCCCGACAATCTGGTCCTGCGTGCCGCGCGCACGCTGGCCGAGGCGGCTGGGATGCCGCCGCGGGCGCGGCTGGTGCTGACGAAGAACCTCCCGGTGGCATCGGGCATCGGCGGCGGCTCGGCCGACGCGGCGGCGGCGCTCCGAGCGCTCAGCTTGCTGTGGGGCGTCACGCCCGATCTGCCGTCCCTGGCCGCGCGGCTCGGCGCCGATGTGCCGGTTTGCCTCGAATCGCGTGCGGCGCGGATGGGAGGTGCCGGCGAGGCGCTATCCCCCGCGCCGGTTCTTCCGCCGTGCGGGATGGTATTGTTGAACCCCGGCACGCCGATCGCGACCGCAGAGGTGTTCCGCGCCCGGACCGGCGCCTTTTCCCCGCGAGTCGATTTGCCTGCCAGCTGGGCGGACGCAGCCTCGATGGCCGCCGACCTGGCATTACTTCGCAACGATCTCGAATCCCCGGCCATCGGCGTGTGTCCGCCCATTGGGGCGGCTCTCGCCGTGCTGCGCGCCATCCCCGGCTGCCTGCTTGCGCGCATGAGCGGGTCGGGCGCTACGTGCTTCGGACTGTTCGCCACTCCCGATCAGGCCGCGACGGCGGCCGCATCGGTCACGCGGCCCGGTTGGTGGGCCTGGGGCGGCGGCCTATCCGCGCGACCTCGAGACGAGATCGAGAAAGGGCGGCCCCCGCGAGCCGCCCTTTCTGAAGCCCCGTCCGCGATCAGCGCCGGCTGGAATTCCCGAACAACTGAAGGAGCAGAATGAACAGGTTGATGAAGTTCAGATAGAGGCTCAGCGCGTCATAGACGCTACGCTTGGCCGCCCCGTCGGTACCCTCGGCATAGGCATACTGGACGTAGGTCGCCTTGATGCGCTGGGTGTCGTAGGCAGTCAGGCCGACGAAGACCAGCACGCCGACGATGCTGACCACGAACTGCATCGCGGTGCTGTGGACGAACATGTTCACCACGCTCGCGATGATGACGCCAATCAGCCCCATCATCAGGAAGCTGCCCCAGCGGCTCAGATCGCTGCGAGTCGTGTACCCATATATGCTCATCGCCGCGAAGGTGCCGGCGGTTATGAAGAACACGCGGGCGATCGAATCGCCGGTGTAGCGGATGAAGATGCTGCTCAGGCTGGCGCCCATCACGGCGCAGAAGCCCCAGTACAACATCTGGGCGGTGCTGCGAGACAGTTTGTTGATGCCGAAGCTGAGCACCAGCACGAACGCCAGCGGCGCGAAGGTCGCGATCAGCGCCAAGGGCCCAGCGGTGCGGACCATTCCGTTCGGCGTCGAGACGATCGGGTAGAAGGCGTCCATCAGGCTCGTATTGGCGATCAGCCAGGCGACGATGCCCGTCAGCAGCAAGCCGGACGACATCCAGTTGTAGACGCGCAGCATGTATGCCCGCAACCCGACGTCGAGGATCGCGGTGTTCGCGGTCGCGCTCTGCTGGGCACCCGGATAGATCCGGGAATCGGGACTATAGGCCATGGCTTCCCTTTTTCCTCTCACGCGGGGGAGACCCGCGTCTGTCATTTGGCGTGCGCCTGATCGGCTTCAAGCACGCGTTACTCACCGCGAAGCCGCGAGGCCGGCGAGGCCCGCAACGCCGCTGCCGTGCCAGCATAGCCGAAGATGAGCATGACCGCGAGGGCCGCCGCAAGGGTCGCGACGAGCCGCCCCGGCAGGAACGTCCAACTCTCGCCCACCACGAAGCGCATCACCGCCCAACTCGCCGCCGTCCCGATCGACGCCGCCACCGTGCCGGCGACAACCCCGATGGCGCCGAACTCCACCAGCCAGGCAAGGCGGAGCTGCGCGCGCGTCGCGCCGAGCGCCTTCAGGATGACCGCCTCGTGGATGCGCCGGCGCCGACCGGCGGCGACCGCGCCCACCAGCACGAGGCATCCGGCGGCGAGCGTCACGCCGCCGGTCGCGCTCAGCGCCGCGGCGATCTGGCCCAGTAGGGCAGCGACGGCGGCGAGGATTTCGGTGACGCTGATCCCCGTCACGTTGGGCAGCGCATCGCTGACCCGGCCAAGCAGACCGCCCTGCTCGGCGCGCGGCACCCGCACTGTCGCGATGTTGGTATGCGGCGCCGCCGACAGCAGGCCGGGGCTCGCCACCATCACGAAGTTCAGGCCGAGCCGGCGCCACGCAACGTCGCGCAAATTGGCCACCGTGAGATCAAGGTCGCGCCCGAGGACATTCACCCGGATCACCGCGCCCACCTCGATCCCCCAACCCCGCGCGATCGGCGCGTCGATCGAGACCAATGGTGGACCGGCGTAGTCCGGCGGCCACCAGCGCCCCGCCGCGAGACGGGTGCCCGACGGTGGCGCGGCGGCATAGGTCAGGCCGCGATCGCCTCGCAACGCCCAGCGCGACTCGGGCGTGGCGCGCACCTGTGCGGCCGGCACGCCATTCACCGCGACAATGCGGGCGCGCAGGCTCGGAACCTGTTCGAGGCCGGCGGCGCCGGTCGTGGCGTGGACGATGGCGTCGAACCGGGCGAGTTGGTCGGGCTGGATGTCGATGAAATAGAAGCTCGGCGCATCGCGCGGCAGCTCCTCGAGGATAGCGCGGCTGATGTTGCCCTGGATCAGCGCCACTGCCGCGAGAGTGCACAGCCCGAGGCCCACCGACACCAGCATCAGCGGCGTCGGCGCACCCGGCCGACGCAAGCCGGCCAGTCCCAGCCCCGCCGCTCCCGGCAGGCGCAGTGCTCCGGCCGCGCGTACCAGCGCCAGGCCCGCCACCCGGAACAGCACCAGCGTCGCGAGCGCGGTGGCGCAGAATCCCAGCGCGAACAATCGATCCGCCGACGACCAGATCGCCAGCCCGGCAAGGGTCGCTGCCAATGCAGCGGTCACCATCAGGACGGCACGCGGCGCACGGGCGTCCTCGGCGATCAGCCCATCGCGGAACAGGGCGGCACCGGAAATCCGCATGGCGCGCGCCAGCGGCGGCAGGCCGAAACACGCGGCGGTCAGCGCGCCGTACACGCCAGCGAGCGCCAGTGGCCCGGCATACAACCCGCCAGCCGGCGGCACCGGCAGGACACCCGCGAGGTAGCGCGCGGCCAAGCCCGGCACGGCGGCGCCGAGACACAGCCCCAGCAGGATGCCGCACAGCGCGAGCGCCGTTGCCTGGATCGCAGAGATGGCAAACACCAGCCGCGATGACGCGCCGAGGCAGCGCAGGATCGCGAGGCTTCGCGCCCGCCGATCCAGCCACGCCCGCACCCCGCTCGCCACCCCGACGCCGCCGACGAGCAGCGCGGTCAGCCCGACCAGGGTCATGAACAGCGCGGTCTGGGCGACGAACCGCGCGACGCCGGGCGCCGCGTCCGCCGGACCCCGCACGCGCCAGCCTTGATCGGCGAAGGCGGCGGCCAAAGCGGCGGCGGCGCCCGGATCGGGCAGCGTCGCACGTACCGCGTGAGCCACGATCGAACCCGGCACGACCAGGGAGGTCGCGGGAAGCGCCGCCGCGGCGATGACGACCGGCGCGCCGAACAAAGCGGGGGTCGAAGCACGGTCCGGCTCCGCGACCAGCGCCGCCGTGACGGTGAACGAAGCGGTGCCGAGCCGCACGACGGCGCCCGGCTTCAGTCCCAGACGGTCGAGCACCAGCGGATCAGCCAGCAATCCGAACCGTCCGTCGCGCACGGCAAGCGCCGCTTCCAGCGGCGTCGGCGGCGCTAGCACGGGAGCGCCGACCAGCGGCCAAGCGGCATCGACCGCCTTCACGTCCACCAATTCCCGCTTGCCGGAGGGCGCGACCAGCAAAGACCGCAGCTGCGTCACCTCCGAGGTCCGCGCGCCGCGCGCAGACAGCCAGGCGATCAGCGTGCGCGGAGGCGCCTCGGCCCCGGTCTGTATTTCGATATCGCCGCCCAGCAGCGCGCGCCCATTCTCCGCCAGTCCGCGCTCCACTGCCGCGCGCATACTTCCCACCGCGGCGATGGCCGCGACACCGAGCGCGAGGCACAGCAGCACCACCCCGAACCCGCGCACCCCACCGCGCAGGTCCCGCGCGGCCAATCGTAGCGCCAGGATCACGACGCGACGGCGCCCGCCAGTTCGCCGACCCGCCCGTCCGCCATGTGCAGGATGCGCCCGCACCGCCCGGCGAGCGCGGGGTCGTGGGTGATAAGCAGCAGCGCCGTGCCGTGTTCGGCGCGCAGGCGAAACAGCAGTTCGATCACCGCCGCGCCGGTCTCCTGATCCAGATTGCCGGTCGGCTCGTCGGCCAGCAGCAACCGGGGGTGGGGGACAAACGCACGCACGATCGCGACCCGCTGTTGCTCCCCGCCGGAGAGCTGGCCGGGCAGATGGCGCAGCCGATGCCCGAGGCCGACCGCCTCAAGCGCCGCTCGCGCCCGGTCCATGGCATTGCGGTGCCCCGCGAGTTCCAGCGGCACCGCGACGTTCTCGAGCGCGGTCATCCCGGCGATCAGGTGGAAGGCCTGATAGACGATGCCGATGCCGCGCCGCAGCCGCGCCAATCGATCCTCGTCGAACCCGGTGATCTCCGCCCAGTCGTCGATCCCGTTGGCGATCCGCACGCTGCCACCGCTCGCCCGTTCCAGCCCGGCGAGCACCATGAGGAGACTGGTCTTGCCCGACCCGGACGGCCCGACGAGCCCGACCGCCTCACCCGCCGCGATGTCAAGATCGGCGCCACGGAGAATATTGACCGACCCGGCCGCCGACGGCAGGGTCAGGCGCAGGTTCCGCACGCGGATCAACGGTTCCGCGGCGGCCGAGGCTAACGACAGGGCATCCATGCGGCCACCATATGGGCTGTTCGCCGCATTGCGGAGGGCAGCGATCGTGTTGCTGGCCTGTTTCGGTGCGACAACGGCCCTCGCCGCCCCCAAACGTCTGCTGATTCTCGGCGACTCGCTCTCGGCGGGCTATGGTTTGCCGCATGGGGAAGGCTTCGAGGCGCAACTCGCCACGGCGCTGGCCGCGCGTGGGCTCGACGTGC
>JBDTFI010000432.1:0-2706 GCA_039938035.1 Acetobacteraceae bacterium
TCTGCCGACGAGACGCGCGCCATCCGCGGTCTTCACCTCAGCGGCGTCTTGCGAGGGCCGCCTTTGGAGGGCCGCATCGGCGTGGACCGATCGTGCGTGGGCATATGGAGAAGAACCGGCGAGGCGAAGGACGCCGCGTTTGTTCGGGGGATCGAATTCAAGGACGATTGGCAGAGCTGGGCAGATCAGGAAAGGATCGGACCAAAGCGGCGCAAGCGGCGCGTCGTTCTTGTCGGGGAGTCGGTTGCGCGAGGCTACTTGTATGATCCGGGGTTTACTCCCGCGTCGGCGTTGGAGGCGATGCTCCGATCGCATCTCGGCGCCGGCGAAATCGACGTGATCGATCTGGCGAAGACCAACCAGACCCTTCAGCCCCTGAAAGTCATCATCGCCCAGTGTCTGGCATTGAAGCCGGATGCGGTCGCTATTTTCGCCGGGAACAACTGGCGCATCCAGCGGACGGACGCGGACATTCCGTATGTCGACGGCCTGCTGCGCGAGGGCGGCGTGCCGGCGATGAAATTCTTCCTCGAGACGCGGCGGGAACAAGCCGTCAGGCAGCTGACAGGCCAGGTGAACGCCCTGCTGGGCGCCAACAACATAGCGGCGATCTGGGTGGTTCCGGAGTTCAACCTGGGCGACTGGGCCGATCCGGCGTCGAACGCGCCTCTCCTGGCCGGGGAAGGCAATAGCGAGTGGCGCTGTCTGGACGAGGATGCCGACGAGGCTTTGCGCGCCCGCGACCTGGGTCGCGCCGAGGAATCGGCAAAGCGGATGGTGGAGCTCGACGGCGGCACGAATGCGGTGCCGTCGCGGATTCTCGCGGAGTGCTGCCGGTCGAGCGGAGACCTTGAAGGCGCCAGGCGATACAAGGAGATGTGCCGCGACGCCGAGGGCTGGGACCCGTCGTTCGCGTATTCGCCTCGGGTGTCGTCGGCGGTCCAGAATGCCTTGCGCGACGGAGCGTCCGGCTCCAGGAACGTCGTCATCGACCTGCCCGACATATTCAGCCGGCACCTTGACGGCGCGCTGCCGGATCGTCGCATCTTTCTCGACTACTGCCACCTCACCGCGGAGGGCATCAACGTCGCGATGGCGGCGGTGGCGTCCGCTATTGTGTCATTGCTTGCCGACCGGGTGGTCCCGCTGGAGGATTTTCAGCGCGGAGCGTTGCTTCCCTCGGCGAAAGTCGAAGGGCAAGCCTGTCTGCTGGCGGCGATTCACGACGCGCATTTCTACCAGGGCCATGAAATTGTCCATCATTGGTGCGCGCGGGCGCTTCGACACTGGCCCGAATGTCGTCAGCTGATGACGCGGGTCGTCGATATTCAAACCCGCCGCGCCCCTGTCATGGCCTGCAAGTCGGGGATCGAACTGCTTGAACTCGGCGAGCCGCACACGTTGCGCTATCTGACGCTGCACGGCAAACGCCTTGACATGACTCTTGCGGGGGCGGTCGTCGAGTGCCTCGGCGATACCGCCGAGCAGGTCGCCGACCTTCGCGCCAAGGAACATTCGACAATAACCGGGCCGAAGGAGTTGACCGAGTTCTACTATAGTTCGGCAATGGCCGGTCCTTCCGAACGCGCTTGGACGAGCCGGTCGTTCCTGAACAATCGCGGGTCGCATCGCATCTACGCGGCGGCTTTTTGGGAAACGTCGAGATTCGTGTTTTTCGCCGAGGCAGGGCGGCCGGTCGGTTTGAAACTCACCTCTCGCGTTCCGAATTCGTCGATGCCGGATGGCCATGTCGGGGTCCAGGTGAACGGCCAGTCTGTGGCGCAAGCTCCGGCCGGGCAGGCTTGGTACACGCTGGAACTATCCGTCGTGGGCACTTCCGTGCTCGGCGGCATGAATGAAATCATCATCACCTGGCCGAACCCGGAGGATCGCTCCGCCGACGCACTCGCCCGCGCGGCGGACACGCTCATCGCCGGCGGGCTGCCTTCCTTCTATCGGATATTCGGCGAGATCCATTCGCTGGTAGTTTCCGATCCGCCCGGACTTTCGGCGCATCGCGAAAGCGCATAGGCGGTCCCGGCGGGCGCCGTGCGTGCGGGCCTGGATCGCGTCGCCTTCGGCTCGCGATGACGCAGACTTCGTGCCGCCGGTTCAGCGAGCCTTGCGGGATGCCGCCATCGTGGCTTCGAGCGTCTCCAGCACATCCAGCAGCCCGTCCATCGTCTCCAGCAGACGCCGCTCCGCCTCGAAATGGGTGGCGGCGATCGTCCCGCTGGTGAACCCGGCGACGAGGGCTGTCTTCTGCGCCGCGCTACGCGCCCGCAGCGTGGCGAACCCGCCGGGCGCCGTGCCAGCCCCGACGCGATGTGACGTGTCCTGCGCCGCCGCCGCCATGTCGCCGAGCAGATCGAGGCTCTCGGCGGTCATCGGCGAGGCGGAGAGAATGGGCAGCAATTGGTCGACATACAGCAGGATCCGAACCAGCCGGTCGATCGCCGCCTGCCGCCTTGCGGGCTGGCCGCGGGGCCGTCGGAGCAGGCCATTCTCCAGCTCCTCCGCCGCCGCCAGGTCGCGCAACGCCTGCGCCGAACCGGTGATGCCGTCGAGCATTCCGGCGCGCCCGTGCGGTCCGGGGATTCGCAACGCCGCCGCCGCATCAGCCAGCCGGTTCGCCCCGAGGGCGAGCAGCGTCGCCAGTCGCGCCCGCATCGCATCGTCGGTGCGCACCGGCAGCAGCAGGCCGGT
>JBDTFI010000433.1:0-5955 GCA_039938035.1 Acetobacteraceae bacterium
CGTTCGGGGCCTCGGCGGCGTCCTTCCAGCCGCGAAAGCCGCCGCCGCCGTCGAAATCCGACGAAATCCCGACATGCTCGACGCCGATCCGGCGCACCGCATAGTCGACGTGATCGGCGAAATCGCCGACCCCCACCTGGTCCGGCTTGGCGTCTTTCTTCAGAAACCCCGAGACCGCCGTGACCTGCACCACGCCCCCCACCTCGGCCAGCACGTCCAACTGGCCGTCGTCGAGGTTGCGGGGGTGATCGCACAGCGCCCGGATGCAGGAATGGGTGGACAGCACCGGCGTGCGCGAACAGGCGGCGGCCTGGATCATCGCCTCGCGCGAGACATGCGCGATATCGACCAGCATCCCCAGCCGGTTCAGCTCGGCGATCGCCGCCTGCCCGAGCGCCGACAGCCCGCTATGCTCGGCCTCCGCGTCGCCGAGATCGGCGCGCGGGTTCGCCGAATCGGCCAGCGCGTTGTGCCCGTTATGGGTGAGCGTGAGGTAGCGCGCGCCGAGCGCCCGGAAGCGGGCCAAGCGCGAAAGGTCGGCGCCGACCGCGAATCCGTTCTCCACCGCGGGAATGATCGCGATGACCCCGTCCCAGTGCGCCCCCTCGATCGCCTCGGCGGTCGTCGCGAGCACCGCCGTGATGCCGTGCTCGGACCGCGCCATCCCGTTGATCGCCTCCAGCATCGCCAGCGCCCGCGCATACGCCGCCGCGTCGCTCTCCACCGTCCGCGCCGCCTGCGGGACATAGGCGACGAAGCAGGCCCCGGCCATCGCCCCGCGCCGCATCTTCGGCAGATCGACCTTGCGCCGCGTCTCCTCGAACGGGTCCGGGTTGGCGGGCCAGGGGATGTCGACATGGGTGTCGAGCGTGAGGAGGGAGCGGTGAAGGGCGAGCGCATCGGTCATAGAGGCACCGTCTTCGGGGCAGTGGGGTGCGTCAAGGGGCGGATGGTGCGTGCCGTGTAACAGGAGGTCATGCTAGAAGGGCATCCGTCCTGGAGCCAAATCAGAACCATGCCCGTCAACCTGTCGATTAAAAATGCGCCCGACCACGTGGTGCGGCGGCTGCGCGAGCGGGCCGAGCGGCATCGCCGATCCCTGCAAGGCGAGTTGCTCGCCATCATCGAGGCCGCCGTTCAGGAGGATCGGTCCGCGACGCCGGCCGACATCCTCGCCGAGGGCCGCCGCCTCGGGCTGCAAACGCCACCCGAGGCCGCCGCCCTGGTCCGCGCCGACCGCGATGGCCGTTAAGGTCGTCGACGCCTCGGCCCTGGCCGCCCTGCTGTTCGGGGAACCGGAGGCCGCCGCCATCGCCGGGTGACTTGCCGATTCGCGCCTCGTGGCGCCCGGGCTGCTCGCCTTCGAACTGGCGAATGTCTGCCTGACCAAGACCCGCCGGCACCCGGAACAGCGCCCGGCGCTTCTGGCGGCCTTCCGGCTGCGCGCCCGGCTCGGCGTGGAGGAGATCGCGGTGGATCACGAGAAGGCGCTGGACCTGGGCGCCGCAACCGGCCTGACCTCCTATGACGCGAGCTATCTCTGGGTCGCGCGAGAACTCGGGGCGGAACTGGTCACCCTGGACCGGCAGCTCGCAACGGCGGACGCAACGACCCGCGCGTGAGTGGCGGGGAGGCGGTCGAGGGCGTCAAAGGGGCGGCGAGTTTTGTACAACTCGGGTGGTGGCGGGCGTTCAGTTTGTACAAACCCGCCCGACGGAGGCTGGAGTTTTGTACGTTTTTCGCAGATGCGGGAGGGAATCTTGTACATCTTTCGCAGTTGCGAAGGGTTTTCTTGTACAAAACTTCCCCCGATCGGCCCCCGGATTTTTCTTGACGGAAATTTTCGGTTGACAGACGCGAGCCGGCTGAGGGCGAAGTTCCCTCTTGTTTGCCCGTAGTCAAATACGCGGCGGTATGCCGAGAACCCCACGCGTCGCGGACGCGTCGAGAATACCGAAACCCAGCTGCGCGTCGCAGGCGGCGTGACCTGCTCCCTTCTTCAATGCGGTAATCAGTGCCGCCGGCGTCACTGCCGCCATTGGCGCCGTTGGAGACGGTGATCGCAGCGCCGCCACCACGCCCGCGGCCACCGCGCAAGCCGCCGAGGTTCCCGCGTTGATGCGCCCCGGGTCGTGGTCGTCGGCGAAATTCGCCGGCGCGCAGAGGTCTGGCTTGTCGGCCGCGATCATTCCCGGCCCTTGCGAGGAGTAGCCGAGCGGCAGCCCGTCCACGCGTACCGCGCCGACGCTGAGCACCTCGGCATAGGCGTTCGCCCCGGAGATGCTGCGGCCGAACCCGATATCGCCCGGTCCGCAGCGGTCGTCGGGGCACCACTGCCCGCAATTGCCCGCGCAGAACACTAGGTCCTGACCGTCGCCCGCCAACCCCTCGATCACCGTGTGGAATGGATGAGCGGGATCGTCGGCGTAGCGGCCTGGGTCGCCCGGCGGCAGGTCGGACCGCAGGTCGAACGTCGCCCAGGCGTTCACCAGCAGCCAAGGACCACGCCAGCGAGGATCCGCGCGCATCGACGCGATGTCGCTCCACATCTGCTGAAACGCCGCCTGCGCGCCGGCAAGAAAACTTGGAATGTCGCCGATATTAGGCGGGATCAGCGGCATGTCAAAGATCATTACCTCCGGTGCGATCGCGAGGATGTTCCGTATCAGCATCCCCGAATGCTCTGCCTGCTCGCCTTGGGCGCTCCCCGGCAGTACCGTTGCCGCGCCAGCCACGTTCGCCGTGTAGCACCAGCCCCCGCCAAACTTCGCGGGCGGCACGACGTCATCCTTATTGACCCCGCGATCGACGATAACGACGTTGACGCCGGCGCCACGGAGGTCCTGGATCGCAACCGCGCCGATCTGCTGCAACGCCGACGCCCGATCCAGGAAGGTTTCGTTGCCGGTGATCGGGCACCAGTAGTCGGCGGTCGTCATCACCGGATCGGCCCCGGCTCGCGGCGCGTCGGCGTCGTCGGCGAAGTCGCGCAGCTTGATGAAGAACGCATCGAGCGCGCTGCGCTGCGTGAACAGCAGTTGCACCACCTCTGTCGCGGTGGGCGGCGCGGGCTTCGCGCCGGGAATGCACAGCGACCACTGCCCCGTCGGATCGCCGAGCACGGACCATCCCTCATCGGGAAGGCTCAGCATGATTCGAATTCTCCCTTGCAGGAATTCGAAGCCGTGCGGCCTGCTGTCGTGATCGAACCACTTCGCCGGGCAGGTGAGATAAACGCGCTGCTCGATCGCATCCGTCGTCTTGTCAATGCTCGCCATGACAGGCTCCCCCATCGTCACAAGCTCTCACTCGTTCCGGCAACGCCAGGACCCAATTGCGGATTCTAGCGAGTGTCAAGAATGTCTATTGCCTTACGCGACAGATTAACGCAAATTTGCGGTTCTCTTATGAAGACGAGCTTGGAGGCATGCGCAGGCCACGACCCGGCGGCAACGTGATGGTTGGGCCGCCCGCGAGCGTCAAGGCGGCGCGCGGCCGCCGCGCCAACACCGATCAGTTCTCTCGCCGTTTGGCAGCGATCGTCTTCATCGACATCGTCGGCTACTCCATCCTCATGGCGCAGCATGAGACGGCGACGTACGCGCGCTGGATGACCTTGTTGCACGAAATTATCCACCCCGAGTTAGCCCGCCATCGCGGCAGTTTCATCAAATCGACTGGCGACGGCTTGCTCGCTGAATTCCCGAGCGCGCTCGACGCTCTCAACTGGGCGCGCCAGACCCAGCGCGCCGTAACCCAAGCTCCCGGCACTACGGCGGCACAAGGCAACGACGACCCGCCGCCACCGATTTCGCTGCGCATCGCGGTCCATCTGGGTGACGTCTTCACCGACGCCAGCAACGACATCTACGGCGACGGCGTCAACGTCGCCGCGCGACTACAGGAATTCGCCGCTCCCGGCGGCATCGTCCTCTCGGAGGCTGTTCACGACCTCGTGCGCGGACATCTCGCATTTCCCGCGCACGATCTCGGCTTGCTGCACCTTAAGAATTTTGAACACCCCGTCCGCGCCTTCATGGTCAACCCACTCGCGACCACCCAGACCGCCCCTACCCTCCAAGGTCAGCATGCCATTCCGTCCATCGCCGTGCTGCCGCTGCAGAATCTCAGCGGCGATCCGAGCGAGGGATATTTTTGCGAAGGAATCGTCGAGGATATCGTCAGCTCGCTTGCCGGCCTTCGCGACATATTGGTCATCTCCCGAGGTTCGACCCTCGGCCTCGCCCGCCAGAATGCCGACTTACGCGAGATCGGACGCGCGCTCGGCGTGCGCTACGTGCTCACCGGGAGTGTGCGCCGCTCGCCCACCCGCGTGCGCGTCTCGGTCCAGCTCGCCGACGCCGTCACCGGCTCGGGGATCTGGGCCCATACCGCCGACGCGCTGCTCCACGACCTGTTTGACCAGCAGGATCACGTCGTGGAGGCAATCGTCGCCGGCATCGCACCACATATTCGTCGGTACGAGTTACGGCGCGCCTTGCGCAAGCATCCGGAGAGCTTCACCGCGTACGACCTCACCTTGCAAGCGATCGAACTGATAAACCTGCTCGATCGAGCAACGTTCGAGCGGGCGCGCGATCTACTGAAACGCGCCATCGACGAAGACCCGCTTTTCGCCCTGCCCCGCGCCTGGGCGGCCCACTGGCATGGCATCAACATCGGCCAGGGCTGGTCAACCGACCGCGCGGCGGACATCGCCTCCGCCGTCGAGATGTCGCAGCGCGCAATTGGGCTCGACCGCGACAACGCGTTCGCGCTGGCGGTGCACGCCCACCTGCGGGCCTATTTGTTCCACGACTACGCTACCGCCCTTGCCGGGTTCGAGCGCGCCCTCGCCTCTTGCCCAAACAGCGCTTTTGCCTGGTGCCTGTCGGCGGCGACGTTGAGCTATGTCGGGCGCGCGGAGGACGCCGTGCGCAACCTCGAACGCGGCCTCCGGCTTTCGCCGTTCGATCCGGAACTTTATTACTACTACAATATCGGTGCCTGGGCACGTTACGCGCTCGGCGCTTATGAGGATGCGCTGAAATGGGCGCGGATGTCGGCCACCGAGAACCCCCGCTTCACCGCGAACTTCCGTGTCATGGCGGCGATACAACATGCGCTCGGACAAACCGAGGCGGCGCGCAATACGACGGCCGAGATGTTGCGCCTCGAGCCCGATTTCTCGCTAGCCCGCTATCTTGCCACGCGTCAACCCTTCCGTGATCCCGCGGTAAGTGACCGATTCATCGCCGTTCTCCGCGATCTCGACCTGCCGCCGTGATACCGCTGCACGAGGCGTCGGCCGAACGCATGGCCGTGATGGACAACACAGGGAGGAAGAGATGACTGGATCGATCGGCACCGCCAGCACCGGCTCCACCGGCTCCACAGGCTCGACCGGTTCCACTGGCTCCACCGGCAGCACCGGCGACGCCAGTGGCGATTTCGGTGGCGGCATCGCGATTGCTCCGCCGCTCGCGCGCGCCATCGGTCTTTCACCCGCGCTTCTGAAGGTCGTGGGCCATTTTCCGGCCAATCGCTGGCCGCCCGCCGATCTCACGCCCGACTATAACAATCCTCCTCTCACCGGCACGCTCGCCTATCCCGACGGTGCCTGGGACCCGGTGCTGAAGGCGGTCGTGCTGCTCGGCAACGCACTGGCGACCAAACCCGATTGGCCCACCACCATGACGCTGCTTCATTGGACGGCTCTGCCGATGCCGGCAACGCCGCCGGCTTTGCCGCAGCCCCGCACGGTCGAGGACGAAATCACCGAGCTTGTCGCCCTTATCGACTATCGTCCCGCGGTGATGGATGAGGCCCTGACACAGCGGCTCGATATCGTCCAATACTGGAGCGGCCTGCTGCTGTTCAGCGCCACGTCACATCCGAAAACCTATCTGCTTGCTCGGCTGGCGATCGAGGCCGGCGCTTTTTTCGCAATGCACT
>JBDTFI010000434.1:0-2588 GCA_039938035.1 Acetobacteraceae bacterium
CGGTCAGCGGATAGAAGTGGAAGACGACGATCGCCGACGTCATGAACAGGAGGACGCGCAAGGTCTCGGCGATGCGGTACATCGCGTAGCTGTTCATGCGCTGGAAGATCTTTCGGCTCTCCTTGAGCGCATCGATGATCACTGACAGCCCTGGTGCCACCAGCACGATGGAGGCGGCTGCTCGTGCGGCGTCGGTCGCGCCGGAAACGGCAAAGCCGCAATCGGCCTTCTTCAGGGCCGGGGCGTCATTCACCCCGTCGCCAGTCATGCCGACGATGTGACCGTGCTTTTGCAGCACGTCGACGATGTGGAATTTGTGCTCGGGGAAAACCTGGGCGAAACCGTCAGCATCCTCGATGGACTTGGTTATCGAAGCGGTCTCCTTGGTCTTCGAGTCACCGAGGGTGGCGCCGTCGAGAATGTTCGTGCCCATCCCGAGGGTCTTGGCGGTCTCCTTGGCGATCGCCAGCGCGTCCCCCGTCACCATCTTGATCTTGACGCCCATTTGAGCCGCTGTCGCGACCGTGGCCTTGGCATCCTCGCGCGGCGGATCGAACAGCGGCAGCACGCCGAGAAGCTGCCATTTCCCGTCCCCGTCCGCCCGGGCCACGCCAAGCGCGCGAAAACCGCGGGCGGCGAAATCGTCAACTGCCTTGTCAACCGCAGGCTTCACCTCTCCGGCGTTGGCGGACAGGGTCAGGATGACCTGCGGCGCCCCCTTGGTCACCTTGAACACCTTTCCGTCCGCGTCCTTGACAAGGGCCTCGGTGCGCTTGTGCACCGGATCGAACGGCTGAAAATGGGTGACTTGGTACGGCTTCAGCGCCGCCTTGTCCTTGAGACCGCCGAGCACGGCAAGATCGATCGTATCGTCGTTCTCCGCCCGCGAGGCGAGCGCGCCGGCGAGGATGACCTGGTCGGCGGTGATCTTGTCGAGGCAGAACGGCTCACCCAAGGTCAGCTTGTTTTGGGTCAGGGTGCCGGTCTTGTCGGCACACAGCACGTCGACCCCGGCCAGTTCCTCGATGGCGACCAGCTTGCTGACGATCGCCTGTTTCTTGGCGAGCAGACGGGCGCCGACCGCCATCGTCACCGACAGCACCGTCGGCATCGCCACCGGGATCGCCGCCACGGTCAATACCAGGGCGAACTGCAACACGGTCAGGACTGGCTCGCCGCGGTAGATTCCCATCGCGATGATGACCGTCACCATGGCCACCGCCAGCATGATCAGATAGTTGCCGATCCGCAGGACGGCTTTCTGGAAATGGCTGACAGTGACCGCGGTCTGCACCAGTTCCGCGGTCCTGCCGAAATAGGTTTTCCCGCCCGTCGCATAGACCAGCGCACCGATCTCGCCGCGACGGATGATCGAACCGGAGAACACGGCGTCGCCGGACTTGCATGTTTTGGGCAATGATTCGCCGGTGAGCGCGGATTGGTCGACGGAAACCTCGTCGCCGTCCAGCAAGCGCGCATCCGCCGGCACGATATCGCCGAGGCGCAGGCGAATGGCGTCACCTGGCACCAACTCGCGCGCCGGGGGCGTGATCCACTTTCTGTCGCGTTTGACCCGCGCCTTAATCGCCAGTCTGGCCTTCAGAGCCTCGATGGCGTTGCCCGCCTGGCGTTCTTCCCAGAACCCGACCGCGGCATTGGCTATCAGCAGCAGGAGGATGATAAAGAAATCCGGCCAGTGGCGGACGACGCCGGATAAAACCACCGCGACTTCGATCATCCAGGGGATCGGGCCCCAGAAATAGGAGAGGAGTTTCAGCAGCGCATTCGTCTTCTTCTCTTCGATCTCGTTGGGCCCGTATTGTGCCAGCCGCTTCTTCGCTTCGGCCTGACTGAGGCCCTCCGGTGACGATCCGAGCTTCTTCTCGACCTCCGCGATCGGCAGCGTCTTCAGGTCGTCCTTCGCGTCCGATGGCGAGGCGGGCTTCGCCTCTGGGGACTTGGCGTGGGCGGCACTCGACTTCGCCATGGCGCTTTTCCTATGTTCGATTTGCCCACGGGTGGGCATTTCGGTGCGGCGGCGCAGTGCGGTTCTCTACAGTGCGGCCGGGCAGAAGCGGCCGTCGCTCGTGCTTGCGCATCGTGCGACGGTGCAGCGGACAAGCTATCCGGGCGCCGGCCTCACCGGCAGCATCGGAATCTACTCAGCCGCGACGGCGTCCGGCGTAGAGGCCAATGTCCGGGCGACCCCGAGCACGGCGTCGAAATCGGCTGCCGTCAGGCTCGCGCCGCCGATCAGCACGCCGCCGACATCCGGCAGCCCGAGTATCGCTCGCGCATTGGACGAGGTCACCGAGCCGCCATAGAGGATCCGCACCGCTTGTCCGGCCTCGCCGAACCGCGCCGCCAAGCAGGATCGGATGTGCGCATGGACGGCGACGATGTCCTCGTCGGCGGGCATGTGGCCGGAGCCGATCGCCCACAGCGGCTCATAGGCGATCGACGTTTCGCACCCGGCCGGAAGGTCGGGCAGGCTTGCCGCCAACTGGCCGCCGCAAACCGCCAATGCCTGGCCAGCGCTGCGCTGTTCCTTGGTCTCCCCGATGCAGATGATGGTCGAGAGCCCAGCA
>JBDTFI010000435.1:0-3256 GCA_039938035.1 Acetobacteraceae bacterium
CGAGCACCGACACCGTCCCGGCGCGCCCATTGCTGACATATAGGCGGTGACCGTCGGGCGACACTTTCACTTCCATGGGCCTGGACCCGGAAGGCAGGGTAATGATTTTCACGACGGCGAACCTCGCCGTATCGATGACGTTCAGCTCGCCGGTGGATTCGGACGGAACGAACGCCAGTTCGGTTCCCGGCAGAAAAGCCATGGAGCGAGGACGCACATTCACTTTGAAGTGGCCTACGGTCTTATAGGTGCTCGTGTCGATGGCGTACACGTCCCCGCCGGCTTCGCATGTAACGTATAAACGCTTCCCATCGGGCGCCGTCGCCACTCCTTCGGGTTCCTGGCCCACGACGATGATGTGCTCTACTTTGCCCGACGCAATGTCGATCACGCTGGCGGCTTTGATGTCTTCGTTGGAGACGTAGAGCTTCTTGCCGTCCTTGCTGAGGGCGAACTCCTCCGGATCCGAACCTCCGGATATCTTGCGGATCAGCTTCTTTTGGGCCACATCCACGACGCCGATGGCATCGGCCGATTTATCGGACTTCACGTCGTCGTCATCATCGGCCTTTGCCCTGTCGAAGACCGGATTTCCCTTTGCATCCAGCTGCGGCGGGCCGCCGATGGGAGTACCGCTCAACGCAACGTACACGGTCTTGCCGTCGGGACTTGCGTGAATACCGCGCGGACGCTTGCCGACCGGAATCGTGCCGATGACGCGATTGTCGCGGCCGTCTATGACGGTGATATTGTCCGACCTTTCGTTGGAGACGAAGATCTGAAAGTTCTGGCTTGCGTGCCCCGTCGAGGGCACGAGCCCCATGAGCGCGAAGCCCAGCGCGGCCAATCCCGCAGACAATCCATAGAACCTGGCAATTCGTTTATGCAAAGTCATCGGCACTCTCCTCGCTCATCGTCGAATCCATGGTCACGAGTATAGGCGCGCCGCGCCCGGAATTCAGCGCCTCGTCGCGCGCCCTCGCCGCCTTGACCGCGCCTTCACTGCCCTCCGATGGCACTAGAAACAATCGAGGTCCTCGGCAATGGCGACCGGCCCCGGATAAAAGCGGGCGATCTGCGCGACACTCTGCGTCTCAGCCCCTAGCGTGCGCAACATGCGGTGCGAGAGTACGATCTGCTTGACGCCGGCCGCTTGCGCGATGCGCCCGATGACGGACGGAGGCATGTGAAGCTGCCGCAGCACCCCGGTCACGCCCTCGGGCACAGCATTGTGGGCGACCAGAACGTCCGCGCCCCGCGCCAGAATTTCGAGATTACCGTTGTCTCCGTTGGTGTCCCCCGAGAACACGATGTCCCGGCCGCCGAGGCTGACGCGCCATGCCAGGGCAGGAACTCGCCCGTGAATGACCTTGGTCGCCGTTGCCGCGATGCCGCCCAATCGAAATATGACGCGTACGTCATGCTCCCCCAAGACGACATCGTGCGGCTGCAGCGCATAGCCGCCTTCCCCGCCGGCGAGAAAATT
This sequence comes from Acetobacteraceae bacterium, assembly GCA_039938035.1. Lineage (GTDB taxonomy): Bacteria > Pseudomonadota > Alphaproteobacteria > Acetobacterales > Acetobacteraceae > DATFDN01. Next base: position 1,487 of record JBDTFI010000435.1, read on the forward strand.
CCCGAGATAGCGGTATGCACCGCGCCGAGTATCGAACAAATCGGCAACGAACTCGACCATGGAGGGAAAAGATTCATTGCCCGGCGGCCCATACACCGGCAAGGGACGGTCGCGCGACTCGAAGTAGGACGATTTGATCAGGGCCGGAAAGTCCGCGCTGTGATCGATATGCAAATGAGTGAACAAGATGGCGTCGAGCTGCTCGACATGCGCCCCGCTCTGACCGAATCGCAGCGCGCTTCCGCCGCCGCTGTCGATGAGCAGGCGCGGCCGGTGATCCTGCCATACCAGGTAACTGCTGGATGCTCGCTTGTCTTCGAGTTCCGGGCCGCCGGAACCAAGTACTTGGACTTCCACGCCGTGGCCGCTGCAAGGGGCCGCCGCCGCGGTCGCCGGCACCAGTGCGTAAGCGCTCAAGCAGGCGAGTATGAGTCGAACCGTGGGCATTCTGCGCATTCTGACGCCCGCTGGGCCGGCGCTGTCAATCGGGTAATAAATGCGCGCGTTCCTCGGTCCTCTTGAACATCCCCCCTCATCCGGAGAGCCCATGAAATTCTTAGTCGCAATCGCCTGTTCCGCCGGCCTGGCAATGTTCGCGGCGTTGGCCGTGTCGGCCGAGCTGCCTTTCAATCAAGCCCAGTTCGATGCGGCACGAAATTCCGGCAAACCCGTTGCCGTGGTGTTTCATGCCGATTGGTGCCCTACGTGCCGAGCACAGGCGCCGGTACTCAAGCAGCTGCTGCAGACACCGCAGTTTCAGCCCCTCACCCTGTATGTTGCCGATTTCGACACCGAGAAAGCACTGAAGAAGTCCCTCGCGGTCACCCAGCAGAGCACGATCGTGGTGTTCAAGGGAGGCAAGGAAATCGCACGCTCCACCGGCGACACCCAGCAGGACAGCCTCGCAGCGCTGTTGCGCCGCTCGATCGGCTGACGCTGAGCACCGCGCGATGAATTTTGGCCCCGGCACCTTCGGCTTGGCCGCCGTCGCGGGCGCGCTATCCACCCTGTCGCCGTGCGTCTTACCGCTGGTGCCGGTGTTGATTGCCTCTGCCGTGAATGCGCATCGCTGGGGAGCGCTGGCGCTGGGTGCCGGACTGGCGCTCTCCTACGCTACGGTCGGCATTGTTATCGCCGCGCTCGGCAGCTCGCTCGGCCTCGACCCCGACACTTTTCGCACCGTGGGCGGAATCGCGCTGTTGGCCTTCGGCCTTCTGCTGCTGGCGCCGAAGCTGCAAGAGCGGTTCTCGCGCGCGACGGGCGCTCTGAGCAATGCCGGCAACGCCGCGCTGGCACGCATGACCCTCGATGGCCTCGCGGGGCAGTTCGTGGTCGGCGCATTGCTCGGCGTCGTGTGGAGTCCTTGCGTCGGCCCGACGCTTGGCGCGGCGACGACGCTCGCCAGTCAAGGCCGGAACTTGACCCAAATCGCTCTGCTCATGCTGGTGTTCGGAACCGCCGCCGCCGCGCCCCTGGTGCTGCTGGGATCCCTGTCGCGCGCCAGCATGATGCGGATTCGCGGGCGGCTCTTAAACACCGGTCAGCACGGCAAGCAAATCCTCGGCGTGATCCTGCTAGGCCTCGGCGGCCTGATCGTCACCGGATTGGATAGGCCGCTCGAGACCTGGATTCTCAACCATACCCCCGATTGGCTGACCCTGATCACCACGAAATTCTGAATCGATCTGGAACGAGTCAAGATCCGGCCCAACAAGCCGAAATACTGGGTTAGCAGTTGATCATGATCGGCCTATTTAAGAGCGCCAGACG
>JBDTFI010000436.1:0-5508 GCA_039938035.1 Acetobacteraceae bacterium
TTTGCCGGCTTGTTGAGTTGTGCGCATCCCAGTCGCGCGATCTCCCGCGAGGTCTCGGTCGAAATGTCGCCCGTCAGGATGATGACCGGGGTCTCCTGGCGAAGCGCCTGGCGCAGGCGGGCGGTGACCTGAAGACCGGTGAGACCACCCGGCAGATTATAGCCTGCGACGATGATGTCCGGCTGGATCGCACCTCGAGTCAACAGCGCGAGTGCCTCCCTGCCATCCGCGGCCGAAGCCGTCCGGTGGCCCTCGGCGGCAAGGAGGAGCTCCACTGCGCGACACACCGAGGGATCGCCCTCAATGACCAGGATCGAACCGCTGTAGACCTCGGCTTTGCCTGCCTCTCCCTGCGGCGGACGTGACAATCGTTCAGGGTCAGCGTGCCCCAGTGGCACCTCAACGCCAAATACCGAACCTCTGCCCGGGCAGGAGCGGACATCGATGGCATGACCCAGAAGATTGCCGAGGTGCTGTGCGATGGCGAGACCGAGGCCGAATCCACGGGTACGCTGCTGGGTGGGATTTTCCAGCTGGCGAAATTCCTCGAAGATTGACCGAAGTTGCCCCTCGGGGATGCCGATACCCGTGTCCCAAACCTCGATATGCACCCTCTCACCCCGCCGACGGCAACCGAGCAAGACCTTTCCCCGCTTCGTGTACTTCATCGCGTTCGAGACCAGGTTGCGGATCATCTCCGCGAGCAGACGTTGGTCGCTCCGCACGCTTAGGCTGCTGCGAGCAACCCGCCAGCCAAGCCCATTGACCTCGGCCTGATAGGCGAACTCAGTCCGCAGTTGCTGGAATACATGATCGAGCGGGAACGTGACCGCTTCCCAGCGCACGATTCCAGCTTCCAGCTGGTTGATATCGAGAAGCGTGTTCAGCATGTTCGACATCGCTCCCAGCGCCTCGTCAAGCTTCGCTACCAGTCGCAGGGCGTCTTCGTCATCAAGCTTTTTTGCGAGCACTCCTTGCACGAAACTCATCGTCTGCAACGGTTGACGCAGATCGTGACTGGCAGCGGCGAGGAAGCGTGACTTGCCGAGATTGGCTTCCTCCGCCTTCAATCTGGCTGTCTGCAACTGTTCCTCCGCCCGCTTACGCTCGGTGATGTCCTCGATCACCACCAGGGTCTTTCGCCTTGCGGACGGATCCTCTTGGATCTTCTGGGCATCCAGGAGCAGTGCCCGCCGGCCAAGCGGCGGGATTTCGATCTCGATTTCGTAGTCCGTCACGGCCGTCTCGCTCGATCGGATCAGATCGAGAAAGCCGCGTAACCCGGGGATATCGAGATGGCGCGGATCGGCGGCCCAGAGCGGGCGCCCGACGGTCTTGCCGGCCTCGGTCGCAAAGACGCCATAGAAGGAGCGGCTGGCGGAGATGACATGAAGCCCGTCATCGAGCACAACAAGCGGCTGGCGAATGGTATCGATGATGCTGTTGGAATAGGCGCGGGCTCCCTGGATCTCCCGTTCAGCCGCCCTTCTTTCGGAGATGTCGGTAAACGTGAGGATCACGCCGTCCACACTCTCGTCTCGGGTGCGGTACGGCAAGACTCGTTGAATGTACCAGGCACCGCTCTCGATGCCAATTTCACGTCTGATTGGCTCGGATCCGGCGAGCACCGCCCGGGCATCGGCCAGAAGACCGCGTTGGGGGAAACGGCGCGTGAGGTCAGCGAGCGGCCGGCCGACATCGGATGCGGTGATGCTGAAGAGCACTTTCGCGGCCGGCGTGAAAAGGCGAATGGTTAGGTTTGCGTCCAGGATGACCATCGCGACGTCGGAGCTGTTCAACATATTCCGAAGGTCGTTGGAGGCGGCACGTTGGCGCTCGATCGTCTCGTGAAGCTGGCCGTTGAGAGCAGTCAGTTCCTCGTTGAGCGACTGTAGTTCCTCTTTCGAAGTCTCCAACTCCTCGTTGGTGGACCGGTACTCCTCGCTTACAGACATAACCTCTTCGTTGATCGTCTTCAGCTCCTCGTTGGAGAACTCGAGTTCGCGCACGGTGCTCTCGAGGTCCTTTCGGGTCGCCTCGAGTTCACGTTGCAGCTCCGCGATTTGCGCGGCATCAGCCGGCGGCGCGTCCCTTTGTTCAGGTCGGTTGTCGCGCTCGATCTGGTCCACGAGGCTGACCAGCAACAAATCCTGACCGCCGCCCTGCAGCGGCTGGACCACGATGCTGACCGCGACGGAGCGTCCCTCGCGGTTGATGCGCGCGCCAGCGACGACGGTTCGCGCACGGCTTTGGATCGCCTGCCGGATCGCCGCCCTGAGCTTGCTACCCAGACCCTCGCGCGCCATCGCGAGCAAGTCTCCGGTGGCCTCACCCGGGGCCACTCGGAGATAACGGTCGGTCGGCCCGACGTAGAAAAGACCCGCGCGTTTGTGGTCAATCAGGACCGATGCCGGTGCGTAGGCCTCAAGGAGCGCACGTTGCGAGAGTTCCGCGAGACTGGCGCTCTGCGACACGGTCTGCCGCGGAAACTGAGGCCAATGCAGCTGCCCCCCAGCGCGGCTGTCCATCGGAAGTCTGACTTTGCCCAGTCGGCCGTTGCCGATATGTCGATAGACCCCGTACTTCTTCGAGAGCGGCTCGATGCCCTCGGCAGCACTGCCCACCGTCTCGGACTTGCCGAGAAGCAGGATGCCGCCTGGGCGGACGGCGAAGTGGAAAAGCGAGAGAAGGTTAGCTTGAGCCTCGGGCTGCAAATAGATTAGCAGGTTACGGCAGGAGAGGAGATCGACCCGCGAGAAGGGCGCATGCGCAAGCAGGTCGTGGACAGCGAAAACCACGGTGTCGCGCAGCTCGCGGACCACTCTGTAGCTGTGATCCTCCGGGACAAAGAAGCGAGCCAGCCGTTCCGACGATATCTGTGGCCGGATCGTGTCGGGATAGAGGCCGTCGCGTGCAAAAACCACCGCCGCTTCATCGGCATCGGACGCGAATATTTGCAGCTTGATGTTCCGCTTCGTTGCGGCGATCTCCTCGAGGAAGAGCATGGCGAGGGAGTAGGCTTCCTCGCCCGTGCTGCAACCCGGCACCCAGACGCGGAGCGGTCGGTCTGGGCTCTGGCCGCGCACCAGATCGGGGACGATCGTCCGGGCCAGCAGAGCGAAAACCTCCTCATCGCGGAAAAAGCTCGTGACGTGGATGAGCAGGTCCTTGGCGAGGAGCTCAAGCTCGCGCGAGTCCTCCCGCAGGAGCTTCAGATAACGATCGGCGCCCTCGATGGCCGCCACAGCCATCCGCCGCTCGATCCGCCGGCTCAGGGTGCCCCACTTGTAGAGGGCGAAATCATGCGGCGTGCTCGCGCGCAGCAGGTCGATGATTTCGGTCAGCCCGGCCGGCCTATCGGTGCCAGGCGCCGAGCCCGTACGTAGGAGCTCGGAGCGGCTCTCCTGATCGCACTTGGCCAGCGTCTCGGCGATCCCCGCCACCGGGAGCACAAGGTCTACCGCGCTGGTCGCAATGGCGCTCTTGGGCATACCGTCGAAGGCGGCCTCCTCCGGGTCCTGGACGATGACGAGACCGCCCGTCGCCTTGACTGCCGTGAGTCCGAGACTGCCATCGTCGCCGGTACCCGAGAGGACGGCACAGATGGCGCGATCGCCGCACTCGTCAGCCAGCGAGTGCAGGAAATGGTCGAATGGCATGCGAACGCTGTGGCGCTCCCGCGGCCCCGAGAGGCGAAGTGCGCCGCCCCGGATCGAGAGGAATACGCCCGGCGGAATTACATAGACATGATCCTGCTCGACTGGCATCCCGTCCGCTGCCTGGACGACCCGCATCGGCGTGTGGTCGGCCAGCAGATCGACGAGCATGCTGTCATGCGTCGGCTCGAGGTGTTGGATCAAGACGAAGGCCATCCCGACCTCGCCCGGAAGCGCGTCGAACAGCTTCCTGAAAGCTTCGAGACCGCCAGCGGATGCTCCCAGTCCGACAACCCGAAAATCGTAGGATGCCGCTGCGGTACTCGCCCCCTCGACGATAGGTATTGGCGTAGGTCCGTCCCGGTGGGGCTGCCCCGGTTGCCGGTGGCGAGCCGACGCCGTTCTCGTCTCCTTCCTGCCTACCATCGGAGGCGGGACGTCACGCCGTTGCCACGATGGCCAGCGTCGCCGCACTTATGGCGTCGGGCCGATTCGAAAGAGCTTGCGCCATCAAGGTCCGCGCCGTCGGCCAGGCCGCTACAACTCGCTCGAGTACTTTCCGGCGCCACTGTCAGCAACCTCCCACCTGCCTGCCCGCCAGCATCGCGGCTGACCGCCGCCGGACAAAAACCTCAATTAGGTATCGCCAGTCGGGCGGACACACCATCCGCTTCTTGCCCTGGCTACTCGAGTTTATCCGTCAATGTGGTCCGGCTGGTCGTGGATGAGTTCGGACCAAGGGTCTCGGAAGGCCCGGGCGTGTCTAAGAGTCCGTCCAAGATCATGTCGTGTTCTGACATAGCCTTCGCACCATCAGCCTAATGGAGGCCCAGCGGAGGAAGGCGAGCGCATTCCGGTTCAGGCACTCCCAATCCTTGCTCAGACGCCGACACCGGTTGAGCCAGGCGATAGTGCGCTCGACGATCCATCGCTTCGGCAACACCACGAACTTGCCCGTGTCGCACCGCCTGACGATCTCCACGTTGACCGCGCGGCAGACCCGGGCGAGCCCCTGCTGAAATTTCGGCCCCTGGTAGCCCGCATCGGCGTAGAGCTTGAGCAGGAACGGATACATCCCGAACAGGGTCGCCATCAGCAGCACGCCGCCGTCGCGATCCTGAATGTCGGCCGCATGCACGAGCGCCTCCATCAACAGGCCCTGCGTGTCGACCAGGACGTGCCGCTTCTTGCCTTTGATCTTTTTGCCACCATCGAAGCCCGGCCGATCAATCCGCGCCCCCCTTTTTCTGCGCTCTTGACGCTCTGGCTGTCGATGATCGCCGCGGTCGGGCTTGCTTCGCGCTCCGCCTGCTCGCGGCAGCGGACGTAGAGCGCGTGGTGAAGCCGGGCCAGGGTGCCATCGTGCTCCCAGCGGCAGAAGTAGTGATTGACCGTGCTGCGCGGCGGCAGGTCCTTCGGGATCGCGCGCCACTGGCAGCCGGTGCTCAACACATACATCAGCCCGTTGACCACCTCGCGCACATCGACCGTGCGCTTGTTGCCGCCCCGCTTCGCCCGAGGAATCTCCGACCTGACCAACGCCCACTCCTCGTCGGTCAGGTCGCTGGGATAACGCAGCTTGCTGCGGTCGTAGCGCGCGCGGTTCTCGTCAGTCCACAAGGGCAGCTCCTGCGAATCGGGTGCTGCCGATCAGGGAATCACAACCGATTCCCCGGATTCAACATGTTTATGGACGGACACTCAATATCTTTGAACGCTGAAACAACGAAGTGGAACGGCCGCTACCCCAGGCGATCGCTCCATTACCAGGAGCCTTCATGCACGGCAGCGAATTCGATGACTTCGCCGATGACTATGCCCAGCAACACGCCGCCAACATCCGCCTTTCCGG
>JBDTFI010000437.1:0-6939 GCA_039938035.1 Acetobacteraceae bacterium
GGCATCTGGGACGGCGGCCCGCAATTCGGCGTCCGCCGTGGGCGCGAGGAAATCTTCCAGCATCTGCGGGCCACCGGCTGGAGCTTCGCACTGCACTACTTCTTGAGCCCGGTGATCGAACTGCACGGCGATACGGCGCACGCCTCCTGGATGCTCTGGCAGCCCTGCACGCTGACCGAAGGCAATCGGGCGATGCTGATGAGCGCGGCCACCGAGGACGATTATGTCCGCACGCCGGAGGGCTGGCGGATGCGGCGCATGGTCTTCACGCTTCGGTTCCTGACGCCGACGGACGAGCCTTGGTCGGCGCGGCGCAACGCACTTTTTAACCCTTGGAGCTGACGATGCGTCTGGCGAACCGTCGCATCCTGGTCACCGGCGCCGCCTCCGGCATCGGCGAAGCCGTCTGCGCGATGTTCCGTGCCGAGGGCGCCCTGGTCGCGATGCTGGATCGCGACGGCGCCAAGCTGCGGGAGGCGGCGGGGCGGATCGGCACCGGCGCGTTCCCGTTCGTCGCCGACGTGTCCGACGAGGCTGCCGTGCAGCGTGCGGTCGAGGCCGCGGTTCACGCGCTCGGCGGATTGGACGGGGTCGTGAACAGCGCCGGGATCGACCTCTTGCGTCCGTTCGCCGAGATGAGTGCCGCCGATTGGCGTCGCATCATGGCGGTCGATCTGGACGGCCCGTTCCTCGTCTGCCGGGCCGCGTTGCCGGCGCTGCGCGCGTCGGATGGGGCGAGCATCGTCAACATCGCCTCTGCCGCCGGGCTGCGTCCGCTGGAGCACCGCACCGCCTATTGCAGCGCCAAGGCGGCGCTGGTGATGTTCAGCAAGGCGCTCGCCGTCGATCTCGCCGCCGACAACATCCGTGTCAACGTGATCTGCCCCGGCATCATCGAGACCCCGCTGTTTCGCAGTTCGTTCGAGACCGAAGCTGATCCCGAGGCCGCGCTTCGCACGATCACGGATCGCTATCTGATCAAGCGAGCCGGACGCCCCGACGAGGTGGCCTCGACGGCGCTGTTCCTCACCAGCGCGGAATCCGGCTACATGACGGGATCGGCCGTGGCCATCGATGGAGGACGGAGCTTCCATTAGACGAGCGGCTCGGCTGATGGCATGCTTGCCGTCGTGCGGCGATCCTGAAAGGGGGGACAATGGCATCGGATGCAGTGCTGATCGACGACGTCGACCAGCTTCCCATCATCGATTTGGAAGGCCCGGACGAGTCGAAACTCGCCCGCCAGCTCGATGCGGCGTTCACCGGGATTGGCTTCTGCTACTTTCGCGGCATCGGCGTGGAAGAATCCCTGCGCGAGGACGTGTTCGCCGCCTCGCGCCGCTTCCACGCGATGGCGCCGGCGGCGAAGCAGGCGCTGGCGATGAACAGCTTCCATCGCGGCTACATGGCGCCGAAGACGTCGCTAATCGAAACCTCGTCGGTCGCGCTTGTGACCCGGCCGAACGATAGCGAATCGTTCATGCTGATGCACGAGGTGCCACCGGATGATCCGCGCTTCGGGCGACCGCTGGATGGACCGAATCAATGGCCCGACCTGCCGGGATTCCGGGAAGCGGTGGAAGGGTACGAGCGTGCGATGCGAGGCTTCTGCCATCGCCTGCTCCGCCCGCTCGCGCTTGCCCTCGATTTGCCTCCTGACTGGTTCGCCCCGTTCTTCGAGCAGCCCACGACGTTCCTCCGCCTGCTTCACTATCCTCCGCAGGCGCCAGACTCGCCCGACGATGCGTTCGGCTCGGCTCCGCACACCGACTATGGCTTCATCACGATCCTGGCCCAGGACAACGCCGGCGGCCTGGAGGTGCGCCGTCGCGACGGGACGTGGCTGAAGGCGCGGCCGATCCAAGGCACCTGGGTGGTCAACGTCGCCGACATGCTCGCGCGCTGGACCAACGGGCGATGGCAGTCCACGCCGCATCGGGTGAAGAACCTGTCGGGCGGCGATCGCTACTCGTGCCCGTATTTCTTCGACATGTCGATGGACAGCACCGTCGCCGTGCCGCCGACCTGTTGCGGGCCGGACAACCCGCCGAAATTCCCGCCTGTTCGCTACGGCGATTACCTGCTGGAGCGGCTGGATCGGAACTACGCCTATCGCAAGCCTGCTTGAGGTCGCGAGCCTCGCCTACGCCTATGACGGCGCGCTGGCGGTTCGCGATGTCTCACTCACGGTGGGCGAACGGGAGATCGTCGCGCTGCTGGGCGCGAACGGCGCGGGCAAGTCGACCACGGTGAAGATGATCGCCGGCGTGCTGCGCCCGCAACGCGGCTCGATCGTGTTCGGCGGGGCGCAACTCGTGGGCGCACCCAGCCACGTCGTGGTCCGCAGCGGCATCACCTTGGTTCCCGAGGGAAGGCTGGTGTTCCCGCAGATGACGGTGCTGGAGAACCTCCAGCTCGGCGCGCATGTGACGGCCCGCCGCCGCGCCGGCCTGGTGATCGAACAGGCATTCGCGCAATTTCCGCGCCTTGCCGAGCGGCGCGGCCAGCTTGCCGGTTCCATGAGCGGCGGGGAGCAGCAGATGCTGGCGATCGCGCGTGGGCTGATGGCCGAACCCCGGCTCATCATCCTCGACGAACCCTCGCTCGGCCTCATGCCGCAGGTCACGCAAGAGCTTTTCCGGCTGATCGAGGCGGTGAACGGGCGCGGCATCAGCGTGCTGCTGGTGGAGCAGAACCTGCACCAGTCGCTGCGCATCGCCCATCGCGGCTACGTGCTGGAGAAGGGCGAGGTGGTGCTGGCCGGGACCGGGCAAGAGCTGCTCGCCGACAGCTACGTCCAGCGCGCGTTCCTCGGACGCTGAGCGTCAGGCATCGGCGGCGTCCGGCGTGCCGAGATAGGCGGCGATGACGCGCGCATCGGCCGCCACCTCCGCCGGCGGGCCGTCGGCGATCATGCGCCCGGCGTCGAGCACGAGCACGCGGTCGGAGACTTCCATCACCGACGGCATGTCGTGCTCGACCAGCAGCACGGTGACGCCGCTCGCGCGGATCTGGCGCAGCACCTCGATCATCGCCGCGGTCTCGGTGGGGTTCAGCCCGGCGCAGGGTTCGTCGGCCAGCAGCAGGTCGGCGCGCGTCGCGATCGCGCGCGCCACTTCCAGATGCCGCAGCTGCCCGACGGTCAGCGTGTTGGCCGGCGCGGCCGAGAGGTGGGCGATGCCGGCAAGGTCAAGCGCACGACTTGTCGTGGCGCCCACGTCGCGCACGCCGCGCTTGCCGAACAGCGCGCCGATCCGGACGTTGTCGAACACGCTGAGATCACGGAACGGACGCGCGATCTGAAAGGCGCGGGCGACGCCAAGCTCGGCGATGCGGTTGGTGGCGATGCCGGTGATTTGGGTATTCCGGAAATGGACCTCGCCGGTGGTCGGCGAAAGGTAGCCGGTCACCAGATTGAACAGCGTCGATTTGCCCGCCCCGTTCGGCCCGATGATGCTGGTGATCGAGCCCGGCTGGATCGTGAAGGAGACGCCGTCGATCGCGACCAGCCCGCGGAAGCGTTTGGACAGGCCCTCGACTCGCAGGATCGGCGCGTCATTCATTCCGCGGCCACCACTGTGGGTCGGCGGCGCATCGTCCTTAGTAGCCCCAGAATGCCGCCAGGAGCTGCGAGCACCAGCACGACGAGCAGCAATCCAGTCGCGAACAGGTGGAAATCCAGCAGGTTGCCCAGCACGACCTGGGTGATGAATACCAGCAGGAACGCGCCGATCACCGGCCCCGCGAGCGTGCCAATGCCGCCGAGCAAGGAGAACACGACGAGGTTGAGGTTGGTGTCGTCGCGATAGACGGAATCGGTGGTGATGTAGCCGAGCGAATGGGCGTAGATCACGCCGAGCATTCCGGTCAGTACCGCGCTGATGACGAACGCGGCGTTCTTGTAGCGCGTGGTCGGAACGCCGAGCATCCGCGCGGTGTCCTCGTCCTCGCGGATGGCAAGCAGGCCGGCGCCGAACTTGCTGCGTTTGATTTCCCACGCGATGAACAGCACGATCACCCCAGCGGCCAGATACAGCTCATAGAAGACGGTCGCGGGATCCCACGCCTCCGGCGCGATATTGGCCAAGGTCAGCCCGAGCGCGCCTTGCAGCGCATCGACGTTGTTGTTCAGCTCGGCACAGACGTGCGAGACCCCGAGCATGGCGATCGCGAAGAACGTGCCGCGCAGGCGCAGGATCGGATAGGCAATGGCGGCCGACAGCACGGCGCAGGCGCCGCCGCCGACGGCGAGCCCGACCACCAGGCGCAACTCCAGCTTCAGGCCCGGGTAGCGTGCTTCCGTCAGGCCGGCGGCGAAGGCGCCGACGCCGATGAACGCGGCGTGGCCGAAGCTGGGATAGCCAGCGAAGCCGCCGAGGATTCCCCAAGCCACGCCGAGTGCGGCCGAATACAGCATCAACTGGCCGACGCGCACATAGAAGGGCGGCATCAGCGTGGGCGCGGCGGCCAGCAACGCCACGCAGAAAACGCCGATCAGCAGTGCCGCCGCAGTGGTCAGGGCAGGGCGGCGCGTCATCGCGACGGGCTGAAGGCGTTTCCGAGCAAGCCGTTCGGACGGATCAGCAGCATGAGTACCAGGATCAGGAACATGGTGACGTTGGGAAACGCCGGGCCGACATACTGGCCAGTCAGCGTGTTGACGATGCCCAGCAGCAGGCCGCCGATCAGCGCGCCCGCCGGGCTGCCGACGCCACCCAGCACGACGACGACGAAGGCGTTCAATGTCCAGAACGCCTCATCGGCCGGCGCGAAGGGCAGGATGATCCCGATCACGATTCCGGCCGCCCCCGCGAATGCCGCCGACACCGCGAAGGTCAGCGCGAACACATGGTTCACGTTGACGCCGCACAGCCGGGCGGCGAGGGTCTGTTGCGCCGTCGCCCGGATGATTCGCCCAAGCGACGAGTATTTCAGCAAAGCCGCGAGCAAGGACAGCATGACCAGACTGGTCAACAGCGCGCTCAGCCGCACCACGTCGAAGGTCAGGCCGCCCACATGGAAGGAGGCGAAGCCGTAGCTGGGCGTGATGCTCTTCACGTCCGGCGAGAACACCCAGACCAGCACGTTCTGCAGCATCAGCGCGACGCCGAAGGTGAGCAGCATCGAGCCGAGATGGGAGCTGTCCACCGAGCGTTGGATCAGCAGAAGCTGATAGGCGTAGCCGACGACGAACAGCACCACCATCACCAGCGGCGTGGTGAGCAGCGGGTCGAGATGCAGCGCGTTTGAAAACATCAGCGCCAGATAGGCGCCGATCAGCACGAGGATCCCGTGGCTCAGGTTGATGACATGCAGGACGCCGAAGATCAGCGAGAACCCAACGGCGGATAGGGCATAGATGCCGCCCAGCACCAGCCCGTCCGCCAAGGTCTGCGCGACGAGGTGCATCCTCGCCGTCCGTTCGGCTCAGGCCTTCTTGTCCCAGGATGGGGAGGGATAGAGTGGCGCCGCCGAGCGCGCGTCCGCCGGGAAGACGATCTCCATGTTTTTCTTCTGCACCTGGCCGACCATCGCGCCCATGATGATCGGGTCGCCGTCGCCCTCCGGCGTGAATTTGATCCGGCTATAGAACGTCTGATAATCGGCCGCGGCGAGCGCGTCGCGCACCGCTTGCGGCTCCAGGCTCTTCGCTTCTTGCATCGCCAGGATGAAGGTGAGGATGCAGGCGGCGGCGCCGGCGGTGTGATAGGCGATCGGGCGGGTGAACTTGCTCCTGTAATAGGCGGCGAACTTCGGGGCATCGCCGAAGAACTTGTCCTTGTACGGAACCCGCTCGTCCCAGTAGGTGATCGTAAACAGGCCGTCGGCATACTTGCCCAGCGCCTGGCGAAACGAGGCGAGCTGCGGACCAAGGGTCTGATAGAGCAGCTTCACATTCGTTCCGCTAGCGATCATCTGCCGGGCAACCAGCAGCGAGTCCTGGTCGTGCATGACGCAGACGAGCATGTCGGGCGTCTTGGCGCGCACCGAGCCGAGCACGCTCGATACGTCAGAGGGTTTCTCCGGAAGGCCGTAGCTGTCGAGCATCTTGAAGCCCGCGGCATCGCAGGACAGCCGCACGCCTTCGGCGGCGGTCTTCGAGAAGGCGTCGTTGGTATACATCACCGAGTAGGTTTGCGGCGTCGGCTGCACCGTCTTGAACAGTGCCGCGGAGCTGTCGAACTGCCGCGTGGCGCGCGGATACATGCCGAAATTGTATTTGAAGCCACGGGTGAAGATCGCATCGGAGCCGCCGCCGGTCTGCACCATCGGCCTCTTCGCCCGCTCGGTGATCGCCGCCGTCGGCAGCACGATGTTGCTGCCGAAGGAGCCGAGGAAGAAATTCGTGCCCTCGTCGATCTGGCGCTGGATCAGCGTGGTCGCCCGCGCCGGGTCGGAAGCATCGTCGAACAACTTGAGCGCGATCTTGTATTTCTCGCCCGCGACGTCGACGCCGCCGAGCACGTCGTTGAGGTAGTCGGCCGCCGTCAGATACCCGTTGTTGACGTTCAGGCCGGTCTCGGCCGCCGCGCCGGTGAGCGGAACCGAGCCGCCGAAAATGATCGTCTTCGTTGCCTGGGCGCGAGCCGTCCGGATCGCCGGCGCGGCAAGGGCAACCGCCCCCAGCACCATGTCACGACGTCGCATGATTTTCCCCCCTTGTTTGCGCTCAGCTCAGGCTTCCGGGGTAGTCGACCCAGACGCTCGGCTCGAGCTTCAGGTGCGTATCCTTCGGATAGGTCGCCTCCCACTGCCGCGCGCATCCGCTTGCGGTCGGGTTCCAGACGCCGGGAAAGCGGCGGACGTGCTCCAGGAAGCGGTCGAGGCGCTCGACGCGGTTGGCCCAGCCGCTGCCGCGTGGATGCAGCACCATCGAGAAGTGACGCCCGCGCTTGTACTGGGCGTCGAACTCGGCACGCCAGTTGCGGAACAGCGAAT
>JBDTFI010000438.1:0-3270 GCA_039938035.1 Acetobacteraceae bacterium
GTGCGCTGATGGCTGGGGCGGGAGGATTCGAACCTCCGCATGGCGGAATCAAAATCCGCTGCCTTACCGCTTGGCGACGCCCCATGTATGGGCGGGTCATAGGTCGGGCGGCGCCGCGCGGCAAGGATAACGGGCGGTTGTGCCGGCGGAAAATCCGCCACCGACCTTGCCTCGGCGCGCTCCGGGGTCTAGGCAATTGGCGGAGACTGGGCGCGCATGGGACATAGCATACGGTCCGATCGGATCGGACCACGATCGGCGCTGGACGCGGAGTCCGTGCGGGCGGCCTATCGCCGCTGGGCGCGAATCTACGATGTGACGTTCGGCGGCGTATCCGGCTTCGGGCGCCGGCGGGCCGTGGCGGCGGTGAACCGCCTGCCGGGGCGACGGGTGCTTGAAGTTGGCGTCGGTACCGGGCTCGCGTTGCCGCATTATGGGTCCGGCAAGCTCATCACCGGAATCGACCTTTCGGGCCACATGCTCGAACTGGCGCGCAAGCGCGTCGACGAGCTTGATCTTGCCAACATCGAGAATCTGCACGAGATGGACGCCGAGGCGACCGGGTTCGCCCCGGGGAGTTTCGACATCGCGGTGGCGATGTTCGTCGCCTCGGTCGTGCCGGACCCGACCCGGCTGCTCAGGGAGATGCGTCGCGTGGTCCGCCCTGGCGGGCATCTGCTGTTCGTCGGTCATTTCCGGGCGGAGCGCGGGCCGCGCTGGTGGGTAGAGCGGGCGATGGCTCCGGCTTCGCGCAAACTCGGCTGGCATCCGGATTTCGCGGTCGAGGATCTGCTCGGCGTGCGGGACCGCGAACACGCGGACATGACGGCCGTGCCGCCGGCAGGGCTTTTCACGCTGGTGCACCTGCGCAATTGAGTGAGCCTCGCATGACGGGCGCTTGATCTGGCGCGGCCTCTCGGCTACGCGAATGGCATGAGCCGGGCCGCTCTCGGCCCGCGGGGGACGGGATCGAGAATGAAACGGCCGACGCATGCACCATCCCGGGTCGCCGCCGCGGCGCTGGTGTGCTCATTCTTCAGCGTACTGGCCGCGGCGCCGGCGCTGGCGCAGGTCCCCTCGCCCTGGGCGGTGACGATGCAGGCGGGGTTCAGCCCCGTCAAACGCGACATCATCGCGCTGAACCACCTGGTGCTCGGCATCATCATCTTCATTACGCTCTTCGTCGGCGGCCTGCTGGTGTGGGTGATCTGGCGATACAACGCCAAGCGCCACCCGGTGCCGACATCGACGAGCCACAACACCGTGGTCGAGATCGCCTGGACGGTGATCCCGATCCTGATCCTCGTGGCGATGGCCATTCCGTCGTTCCGCCTCGTCTACTACGAGGATCGGACGGACAATCCCGACCTGACCGTGAAGGTCACCGGACATCAGTGGTACTGGGAGTACACGTATCCCGAGCTGAAGAACCTCGACTACTCCAGCTACATCATCCCTGATGACAAGCTGCAGCCCGGGCAGTTGCGCCTGCTGACGGTCGACAACGACCTGGTGCTGCCCGTCGGCAAGAACGTCCGCCTGCTGGAGACCAGCGGGGACGTGATCCACAGCTTCTTCATCCCGTCGCTGGGCGTGCAGCGCTACGCCATTCCCGGCCGCACGATCGAGACCTGGGTGCGGATCGACAAGCCTGGCGTCTACTACGGCGAGTGCAACCAGATCTGCGGAACCAACCACAGCCGGATGCCGATCGTCGTGCGCGGCGTCACCCCAGAAGAATTCCAGGCCTGGGTTGGTCAGGCGCAGAAGCAATTCGCCGCCGATGCCGCTCCCACCTCCCGGCCGGACGCACCGGACGGGGTCTTGCTGGCGAGTGCGACGACAGCGGCGCGGCGCTGAGCCGTCTCGGCGCCATAAGGAGAGCGACATGTCGGTAACGACACACGATCACGCCCACGACGACCATTATCACAAGCTGGGCTTCTTCACCCGGTGGTTCTGCAGCACGAACCACAAGGATATCGGCACGCTCTATTTGCTCTTCGCCCTAATCGGCGCCACCACGGGCGCCATCCTGTCGGAGATCATGCGCGCCCAGCTGATGTTCCCGGGCAATCATGTCGTCAACACCGGCCAGGAGTGGAACACGATCGTCACTGCCCACGGGCTGCTGATGATCTTCTTCGCGGTCATGCCGGCGCTGATCGGCGGCTTCGGCAACTGGTTCATCCCGTTGATGATCGGCGCCCCCGACATGGCGTTCCCGCGGCTGAACAATATCAGCTTCTGGATGCTCCCGCCGGGCTTCATCCTGATCGTGACCGGGCTGCTGCTGGGTGAGTCCGGCACCGGCTGGACGCTGTATCCGCCGCTCTCGCTCAGCACGTACGAGACCGGACCGGGGATGGACTTCACGCTGTTCGCGCTGCACTTAGCGGGCATCAGCTCGCTGCTGGGCGCGATCAACTTCATCACCACGATCTTCAACATGCGCGCCCCCGGCATGACGCTGCACAAGATGCCGCTGTTCATCTGGGCGATGCTGGTGACGGCGTTCCTGCTGCTGCTGTCGATCCCGGTGCTCGCCGGGGCGGTCACCATGCTGATCTGCGACCGCAATTTCGGCACCGCCTTCTTCGACCCGGCGGGCGGCGGCGATCCCGTGCTGTTCGAGCACCTGTTCTGGTTCTTCGGCCATCCGGAGGTCTACATCATGATCCTGCCGGCCTTCGGGATCGTCAGCCATGTGGTCGCGACGTTCAGCAAGAAGGCGATCTTCGGCTATCTCGGCATGGCCTACGCGATGGTGGCGATCGGGGTGATCGGGTTCGTGGTGTGGGCGCACCACATGTTCGTCTCCGGGATGGACGTCGACACAAGGGCCTACTTCATGGCCGCGACCCTCGTCATCGCGGTGCCGACGGGCATCAAGATATTCTCGTGGATCGCCACGATGTGGGGCGGCTCCATCGAGTTCACCACGCCGATGCTGTGGGCGCTGGGCTTCATCTTCGTGTTCACGGTCGGCGGGGTGACCGGGGTCGTGCTGGGCAACGCCAGCATCGATCAGATCCTGCACAATACCTATTACGTGGTGGCGCATTTCCACTACGTGCTCTCGCTCGGCGCCGTGTTCGGGATATTCGCGGGGTTCTACTTCTGGATCGGAAAGATGTCCGGGAGACAGTATCCGGAGTTCTGGGGGAAGGTGCATTTCTGGCTCACGTTCATCGGCGTGAACATAACCTTCTTTCCGCAGCACTTCCTCGGCGCGGATGGAATGCCACGGCGCTATCCAGATTATCCGCA
>JBDTFI010000439.1:0-3260 GCA_039938035.1 Acetobacteraceae bacterium
GTAGCGATCGGCCTGTGCCGGCACAAACACGGCGAGAGCCGCATCATACGCCGCCACCGCCTCCTCCAGCCGCGCCGTCCCGCTCTCCCGCTCGCCCAGCATCCAGAGCGCGTTGCCGAGATTGTTCTGCGTCGTCGCCCAGTCGAGCGGCACACGCTCGCGCGTCAGCTCCTGCAGCGCCGCCCAATACGCCGCCACCGCCTCCTCCAGCCGCGCCGTCCCGCTCTCCCGCCCGCCCAGCGTCTGGAGCGCGTTGCCGAGATTGTTCTGCGTCATCGCCCAGTCTTTGGCGCGTTGGGTGCGTGGCGCACGAGGCAAGGCCTCGTTGCGATAGAGCTCTATCGCCTGAACGAGAGCAGCGTTGTCTCCGAACTCGCATCCCAGATCGCCGAGCGCACGCGCCGACGCGAGGATGTATCGCCATTCCTCTCGCGAATCGACCGGGGCAACAGCGCGGGCGGCTGCTCTGTAGTGCTCGGCGGCTTCACGGTATGCGAGCCGGGCACGCGCGATGGCCGCCTCGGCAACCCGGGTCTCGGCGATGCCGATCCTCCGGACACGCCGTTCCTGCTGGATTTCCTGCTCGTGGGCTTCCAGCCGGTCGAGCGCTTCAGTTTCGATGCGACGGATCTCCGCCAGCTTCGCCGTGGCGACATCCAACTGGCCGGCGCGGTGTGCAGCCTGCGCCTCGGCCTTTAGCCCGGCGAGCTGCGGCGACAGATTGCGCGAGGCGGACAGCACATCGATCCGCTCGCCGGCAATCTTCCAGTCGGCGACGATCCGAAACAGCACCGTCGAGAACTGTTCGGGGGGCACGCGCCGGCCGACCATCGTCTCCAGGAAGCCCGCGACCAGCTCCACCGTGCCGTTCTGTTCCGCCTTGACCCTGGCGAGCTCGGTTGTCAGCGCCTCCCTTTCCGCCTGCGAAAGCGGCAGGTCGCGGGTCTGGCGGTCGACCGACTCCTGCAGCTTGGCCAGGTCGCCGCGAATATCTTCCTGGCCCTCCAACAACTCGGCGAGCGTGCGCTGCAACACCTCGGCGGCGAATTCGGGTTGGCTGATGATCAGCCGGTAAGCATTGCGGACCACGTCCACGAACAGGCGACGAGCGATCGCGTTCTCCGCGACATCCGCGAACGCATCGGGCCGAGCCTTGATTGCACGACCGAGGTAGAAAACGGTCACGTCGCTCTCGCGAAGGCGCGCGGCGACCAGCTCCTCAGCCTTCGGAACGATCAGCGGAATCACATCCTTGATCGCGACGATCGCCGCATCGCGCCTGACCCTCGCCTCGGGATCATCGCGGAACTCGGTTTGGATCCAGGCATCGCTGCCGCTCTCGACCTGCCCCGCGCAACGGCGCAACAGCGCATCCGCTTTGGCGGAGCGGCGC
Organism: Acetobacteraceae bacterium; assembly: GCA_039938035.1. GTDB lineage: Bacteria > Pseudomonadota > Alphaproteobacteria > Acetobacterales > Acetobacteraceae > DATFDN01. Next base: position 1,394 of record JBDTFI010000439.1, read on the forward strand.
TGCACCACGGCGTGGGCGACCGCGGCGCCACCGAGAAGCGCCTCGACAAGCGCCAGCACGCCCAGACCAGGCGCGAGGGTCGCGGTGGTGCAGCAGATGGCGGTGGCCGCCATCATGTGGGTGAGCTTCTCGCTGACCTCGCGGCCAAATACCATCCGCCCTCGCTCCACGACTATCACCCGACACCGGCGACGGAACAAGGACATCGTGGACAACGATCCGCCGCCCGCTACGTTGCCGGGGAACGGGAGATCGCGGCATGGGCGAGCGAATCGGCGGCGGTAGCGTGTATCCCCCCTGATGGGTCTCCTCGGTTTCGCCGCATTGCTCGCGCTCGCCTTCCTCTGCAGCGAGGACCGGCGCCGCATCCCGTGGCGCACGGTCATCGTCGGGCTGGCGTTGCAGCTCGTCCTGGCGGTGCTGCTGATCCACCTGTCGGCGGCACGCTCGGTCGTGCTGCTGCTGAACGGCGCCGCCACCTCGCTGCAGGCGGCGACTGACTCCGGTACCGCCTTCCTGTTCGGCTATCTCGGCGGAGGACCAGCGCCGTTCGACGTGACACATCGCGCCTACACCGTCATCCTCGCCTTCAAGATCCTGCCCCTGGTCCTGGTGATCAGCGCGCTCGGCGCCCTGCTGTTCTACTGGGGCGTGCTGCAACGCCTGACCGGCGCCTTCGCGTGGCTGCTGCGCCGCGCGATGGGCGTCGGCGGGGCGCTGGCGCTGGCCGCCGCGGTGCACATCTTCGTCGGCATGGTCGAAGCGCCGCTGCTGATCCGCCCGTACCTGGCGCGCATGCAGCGAGGCGAGTTGTTCGCGGTGATGACCTGCGGCATGGCCGGCGTCGCCGGCACGGTGATGGTGATCTACGCGACCGTGCTCGGCCCCGTCATTCCCAACGCGCTCGGCACTATCCTGGTCGCCTCCATCATCAGCACGCCCGCTGGGCTGGCGGTGGCGGCGCTGATGGTGCCGTTCGGCCCGGGCGAGGCCAGCGGCGAGTTGGGCCTGCGCGACCAGCCGGTGAGCAGCCTGGATGCGATCGTGCGCGGCACCGCGGCGGGCGTGGCGCCGCTGGTCGGGATCACGACGATGCTGCTGGTCGCGGTGTCGCTGGTGGCGCTGGTGAACATGGCGCTGGGGCTGCTGCCGGGCGGCATCACCCTGCAGGGGTTGTTCGCTTACGTGTTCCGCCCGGTGGTGTGGCTGATCGGCGTGCCATGGGGGCAGAGCGCCGTGGCGGCGCGGCTGCTGGGGACCAAGACGGTACTGAACGAGTTCATCGCCTATCTCGATCTGGCGGCGCTGCCGGCCGACGCGCTGAACGCGCGTTCGCGCCTGATCATGACGTTCGCGCTGTGCGGGTTCGCGAATTTCGGCAGCCTCGGCATCCTGATCGGCGGCATGGGCGCCATGGTTCCGGAACGACGGACGGAGATCGTGGCCCTGGGCACGCGCTCGCTGCTGTCGGGCACGATCGCCACGTGCCTGAGCGGCGCGGTGGCGGGCTTGTTGACCTGACAAGGACGGCCCCCTCTCCCGTTCCAGCGGAAGAGGGGGTCGCGAGATCAGGCCGCGCTCGGCATCGCGTCGGTAAAGCCCGTTACCATGCGCAGCCGCCCGTCCTCGGCGAGGACCGCGAAATCGGTGCCGCCGAAGAACAGTGGCGCCTGTTCGGTGCCGCCGGCGCTCCAGCTGAACCGCACGCGGTCGTGATGCGCCTCGATGCCGCTCGACAAGCGGAAGCGATAGCCCGCGAAGCGCTCCTGCACGGCGGCGATCATGGCATCGACCGCGGCGTGCCCGGTACCCTCACGATGCGCGTCGAGATAGCGGCCGTCCTCGCTCCACGTGCGCGCGACGATGG
>JBDTFI010000440.1:0-3161 GCA_039938035.1 Acetobacteraceae bacterium
GAACTGGGCGAGACGGCGCAGGAGGCGGCGCGGCGGGAGCTGCTGGAAGAGACGGCGATCCGCGTCGGGACGCTGAGCCTCGCCGCCCAGGTCGACAGCATCCGCCGCGACGAGGCCGGCCGCATCCAATACCATTACACCATCATCGATTTCGCGGCCGCATGGGAGGCGGGCGAGCCGGTCGCCGGCTCCGACGTGACGGAGGCCGTATGGGCCAGGCTGAATGCGCTCGAGCCGTTCGATCTATGGAGCGAGGCGCACCGGGTCATCGCGATCGCCGCGCGGCTGGTGGGTTGAGGCGCTAGTCTTACTGTGTCATAAAATAAGACGGCGTGTTTGGCGTTGGCAGCATGGGCAGCGCGGCACGGTGCGGGCGATGGCTCGGGCGATGACGAGACGGACGGATGTGATTGAGTTTGGGACGTGACGCTCAGGGCGGATCGGGGGATCCGCGGGGTCGATAATTCTTGGGAAGGGGATGTTCTTTGACGAGAGGGGCGTTGCGTGGTCCTGAGGGGGGAATCGCTTCTCTTTCGGAGATCAGGAATCCGTAGGCGGCGATGCACAGCGTGCCGTGATGGTGAAAGCCACGCCATCCTCGCCCCTCGTAGTGACCAAGTCCGAGTTCCTGCTTGAGGTCCTGGTAGTCGCGCTCGATCCGCCAGCGCAGCTTGGCGGTGTTCACCAGGGCGCGACGGCTGATGTTCGCGGGCAACGTGGACAGAAAGTATTTCGTCGGCTCGGGTTCGTCCGCCGGCCATTCGATCAGGCACCATTCCTCGGGTCGTGGCGTGGAGCGGTGATAATCGCGATGCGCGGGACGGACACGCACTGCGGCGAAGCGCGAGGCGAGCTTGGTGTTGCTGCCTTCGCGCCAGGTGACCCGGCGCCAGGCCTTTTTGGGCAGGCCGACTGCGAGTTGCTTGGCCGAGACCGGCTGATGCGCGGCGTCGCGTCGGATCGCGGATGTCGGCCGGCCACGCCCGCTCCATTGCTTTGGCGGCAGCGGTTGCGCGCCGGGCGGCCACAGGCTGGTGGAGGACTGGATGCCGACAACATAGGCAAGACCGATCTCGGTGATGCCGTCGCGCAGATCGGTGTCGTTACCGTATCCCGCATCGAGCAGTGCGACTTCGGCCTCAATCCCGGCCGCGAGGGCGGCACGAAGCTGGTCAAGTGCGATCTGTGGCTTGGTCTGGAAGACGACATCGTCGGGCACGCCTGTCTGAGCGCGCCGAGCGGGATCATCAACCCACTCGTGTGGCAGATACAGGCGATAGGCGATTGGCAGACTGGCGTGATCGTTCGCGGCCGATAGGCTGACCGCGACTTGGCAGTTGTCCTGCTTGCCAAGCTGCCCACAATACTGTCGTGCCACGCCGACCGAGTGCTTGCCTTTCTTGGGCATGCCGGTGTCGTCGACGATCAAGGCCCGGATCGGACCGCGCCGCCCGATGATGGGCAGGACACGGGTGCGCACCGCCGCAAGCACCGCGTCATCGGACCAATCGGCGTTCGCCACGAAGTGATGCAGCGACTGGTGCGCTGCCTGCACGCGGCCCGGCTGCACGCGCGCGGCCATCGGTTCGACGCTCTTGCGATCGCCGGGCAGCAGCAGCCCCGCGCAATACGATCGGAACGGTGCGGCACGATCGGCATGGCCAAGCGCCGACGTGATCGCCTCGACATAGGCCGCAAACCGTGATTCGCTGCCGCCTGCCTTGGATTCGAGACCCACAACCCGCCTCCACGAGTGAGAATCTCCCTCCCTGACAAATGCCGCCGAATCGGGACAAGTATTTATGACACAGTAAGACTAGGACCGCCCTGGAAGAACCGGGCGTCGATATCCTCTATCTGGCGATCGGCTTCCTGCGGTGGTTCGAGGATCAGAACTCGGACGTGCCGCGAGAGGCTCCGCTGATACTGGTGCCGGTGGCGTTGCGTCGCGACGATGCCCGCTCGGTTTTCCGCTTGGCGGTTCGCGACGACGATATCGACACCAACGCATGTCTGCGGGAGATGCTCAAGGAGCACGGCGTCGTCCTGCCGGACATCGAAGACCATGACGAATGGCATCCGACCGGCTATTTCGAGCAGGTTCGGACCGCGATCACCGGTCAGGAGAAGTGGTCGATCGACGAGCACGGGATGATCCTCGGCTTCTTCTCGTTCTCGAAGCATCTCATGGTTCGCGACCTCGACCCGACAAATTGGCCGCACGAAATCCTGCTGTCCGACTCCCAACTCGACGGCCTGCTGGTCTCGGGGTTCGCGGGCGATCACGGCCTGATCGCGGAAGACGCGAAGCCCGACGAGATCGTCGATACCGCCCGACTTCCCTACGTCCTCGACGCGGATGCGTCACAGGCGCTGGTGATCGAGAACGTCAGGAACGCCCATGACCTGGTCGTGCAGGGGCCACCCGGAACCGGCAAGTCCCAGACGATCGGCAACATGATTGGCGCGGCGGTGCGCGACGGCAAGACGGTTCTATTCGTGGCTGAGAAGATGGCGGCGCTGAATGTCGTGCGCGATCGTCTCGTGAAGGCGGGTCTTGGAACCATCTGCCTGGAGCTGCACAGCAAAACGGCGAACAAGAAGGCGGTCGTGAGTGCCCTCGCCGACGCGCTCGGCGTGCCGGTCCACCCACAATCCGATCCGGCGGATGCCGACAGGCTTAGCGGCGTCCGCGATAGGTTGAACCGCGCATCTGCCGATCTACACGCGGAATTGCCGGGCAGTGGGATCACCCCGTTCAAAGCCCTCGCCGAGCAGGTCTCCTTGCGGGCCGCCGGCCATCGCGCGCCCGCTCTGTCCGTTCCGGCGAGCGCGTCATGGCCGCCCGCCGACTGGGAGCGCATCCGTCACCAGGTCGCGAGTCTGGCAGAGCACGTTCAGCGCGCCGGCCGGACGGATCGACATCCATGGCGCGGGGTCGCGGCGGAGGCGTTGCAGCCCGCCGATCAGGAGCGGCTGCGCCAAAAGATCGATGAGCTGCTCGCGGTCGCAACCGATGTTCGCGCGCGGCTGGCGGAACTGGCGGGCTTGTTCGGCTTCGATCCCGACCAGCCGATAGGCCGGATCGCTGCCCTCGGGGAGATGGCGGAAAGCATCGCCGACCGGCCGGTGGTCCCTACGGGTTTCTGGGATTTGGTGAC
>JBDTFI010000441.1:0-4697 GCA_039938035.1 Acetobacteraceae bacterium
GGCGTGCCGCCAGAATGCCTGCCATCAGGTTCGCCCCATCAGGACCGCCGGTGACGTTCCCAGGGAAGCAGCAGCCGTTCGATCCGGTTGGCGGCGAAATCGGCGAGCAGGACGGTGAGCGAGATGCAGACCATTCCCACCAGCACAAGCGACAGATTGCCCCAGTCCTTGGCCTGCCAGATCAGGGCGCCGAGGCCGTCCTGCGCCGCCACCATCTCGGCGGAGAGCACGCAAGACCAAGCGATCGCGAGGGTGATCTTGAGGCCGGTGATGATGCCGGGCAGCGCCCCGGGCAGGATCACCTCCCGCATCAAGGCGATATCGGAGGCGCCAAGATTGCGCGCGGCGCGCACCAGCAGGGGGTCCACGCGCCGCGTGCTCTCATAGGTCGAAATCAGGATGTAAATCCAGGAGCCAAGAAAAACGATCGCGACCTTCTGGGACTCGCCGATCCCGAGCCAGAGGATCGTCAGTGGAATCCAGGTGATCGAGGGGAGCGGGCGTAGCAGCGAGATGAACGGGTCCATGACGGCCTTGGCCGGCCACCACACGCCCATGACCACGCCAAGAGGAATGGCCACCAGGGCGGCGAGGCCGAAGCCCAGAAAGACGCGCTGCGAGGAGATTGCCACGTCGGCCAACAGCTCACCGCTGGCGGCGAGCTTCGCCGTGGCGCCCACCACGTTTCCGGGCGACGGCAGAAACACCTGCGATATCCATCCGAACGACGTGGCCACGTGCCAGGCAAGCAGGAACAGCGCGATAGCGGCGACATTGATGACCACGATCAGGGGGACGCGCGCGCTACGGGTCCGGGATTGCGCACGGGTTGACCGAGTCGGCCGCCCGAGCAGCGGCGGCGACCAGGCCTCTGCCGAAACCGGGGGTGGGGGCAGGTCGCCCCGGATCGTTGTTGTTGCTATGTCACCCTCACGGCTTGGGGACAAAGCTCACGTTCTCCCATTTGCTGACGTCGGGCTCGGAGGGGATCTTACCGCTCTCGCTTAGCACATGAGCCAAGTATTGCATCTGCTCGGTCTGCGCCCGCATGTGCTCGGGCCAGCCGGCCGCCCCGAAATATTTGAACGTCTTCATCGCCGCGAGCACCTCCTCCGGCGATTTGCGGAAATAGTGCGCGACCGTCTTCGCCGTGTCCTCGGGATTGGTATTGGCGTAGTCCGCGCCCTTGAACATGGCGGCGGCAAGGCCTTTCGCCGCGTCTGGATGCTGCGCGACGAAGCCGCGCGCGATGATGACGATATCCGGCGATGCCATCGTGTGGAACTTCTGGCCGATGGGCGTGTCGCTGTCGAGGCCGAGCAGCTTGCCGCCGGGCGCCGCCTTCTCCAGCCCCGCCAGCAGCGGCTGCCAGACGCAGGCGGCGTCCACGTCCCCCTTCGCGATCGCCGGCGCCATTTCGTCGGGCGGCAGGTTGACAAACCGCACGTCCTTTTCCGTCATCCCGGCGTTCTCCAGCAGTCCGTCCATCGTGATCTGCGCGGACGTGTTGGCGGCGACCTTGTGGCCCTTCAACTGCGACCATGACGCGAAACCCGGCCGCGCCCAGCAGCCTTCGTTGCCGGGAGAATCGTCGATGTTGGCGAAATACCAGAAGCTGGCGTCACCGCGCGCCATGTCGGCGATTACCGCGATCCGGCCGAGATTGCTGAACGCCGCCGAGCCCGAGGCGACAGCGGCGATACGATCGGACGAGCTGACGATCGCCCGGAGCGTGACGTCGACTCCGGCCTCCTTGAAGTAGCCCTTGTCGATGGCGACCATAAGGGGGATTTGCCCCCACCATGTGGCCGAGGCCGCCAGTTCGGCCTTGACCAGCTTCTGCTCCTGCGCCGAGGCCGGCACGGCGGCGCCGACCACGACCACGGCCATCGCCGAGGCCAGCATTCGGATCGTCCGTTTCACGTTCGTTTCCCCCTGTTCTTATTCAGCCGCTTGCTGGCGGTCGGCGAAGCGGGGAATGACCTGCTCGCCGATCAGTTCGATCGAGCGCATGACCTGGTCGTGGTTCGTCCGCCCGGCCTGCAACACGAAGATCATCTGGTCGAGGCCGGCCTTCTGCCACTTCTCCACCGCGCGGCAGACCGTATCGGGATTGCCGCCGATCGCCATGCCGTCTTCGATCAGTTCGTCGTTGGTGCGGCCACGGAACTTCGCCAACACCTTCTCCAGACCCCCGGCGGTGCCGAAGCGGACGTGGTTGAGCACCGCGTCGTTGTCGCCGTTGTACCACCGCGCCGCAGCGCATGCGACATCGCGCCCGACGCGATCGTCCTCGTGCACGCAGGCGAGCGCGAAGGCGGCGACCTGTTCGTTCGGATAGGCGCCGAGGAAGCCGGAGCGGTCGCCCCGGATGGTCTCTCGATAGCCGGCGATCGCGTGCTTGGACTCGGCGACCGAGTTCCGGGTGACGCCGATCACCCCCACCCCGAGTCGGGCGGCGTGCTCATAGGTCTCGAAATTGGAAGCGGCGATCCACAGCGGCGGGTGCGGACGCTGCACCGGGCGCGGCACGACGTAGCGCGCCGGCAGGTCGTAGTACTGCCCCTTGAAGCCCGGGAAATGCTCGTGGGCGAACATCCGCAGCACGGCGTCGGTCGCCTCGGCGGCCTGCGCGCGGGCAGCGGTCGCGTCCACGCCGAGCGCCTCGACCATGTACTGCGTCGAGCCGCGGCCCATGCCGAACTCGACCCGTCCGTTGCTGATAACGTCGAGCGTCGCCACCTTCTCGGCGATGATGAACGGGTTATGCACGGTCATCAGCACGACGGCGAAGCCCAGCCTGATGTCGCGCGTGCGCTCGGCGATCGCGGCGAGCAGCATGTCCGGACAGGGGCTGTGCCCGATCTCCATGAAGAAGTGCTGCTCGGTGGTCCAGAAATACGCGAAGCCGGCTGCTTCCGCCGCCACCGCCTGATCGATCGCGTGCCGATAGGCGAGCACCTCGGCGTTTTCCCCCCAGGGTCGCGGCATCTGGATTTGCGTCATCAGACCGAATTTCATGGGCGAGCTCCTGGCGGGACGGTGGGAGCATGGAACCGCGCGAGCTTTGCGTCCAAGGCATAACGTCTATAGGTGCTATAACCAACATGGACACTCGGGCGCTTCGCTACTTCCAGACGGTCGCGGAGTTCGGCAGCTACAGCCGGGGCGCCGAGTTCCTACGCCTGTCGCAACCCGCCCTCAGCCGGCAGATCAAACGGCTGGAGGATGAACTCGGCACGGCGCTGTTCATCCGCCACGGGCATGGCGTCACGCCCACCGACGCAGGGCGTACGCTGCTCGCGCGCAGTCAGGTGATCTTGCGCCAGATCGATCAGGCGCGGGCCGAGATCCGCGAGGGCGCGAGCGGGCTGGCGGGCGTCGTGACGCTGGCCGTTCCACCGGCCGCGGGCACGTATCTAATTCCCGCTCTCGCCGAACGCTTCGCCGTATCGTATCCGAACGTGTTCCTGAAGGTGGTCGGGGGCTATAGCGGCTACATCCATGAATGGCTCGTGCGCGGCCAGGTCGATCTGGCCTGCGTCCACGACCCGCTCCCACAGCGCGGCTTCGAGGCCGTCCCCTTGGTACAGGAGCCGGTGTTTCTGGTGGGCAAGTCGGGGACTCTCCCGCGCGGGCGGGGGCCCGTCCGCACCGCGGAGTTGGCGCGGCTGCCGATGATCCTGCCGAGCCGCCCGAACGCGTCGCGACGGCTGCTCGACGGTTGCATGGCGGAGCAGCGGCTGACGTTGAACCTTCGGATGGAGGTGGACGATCCCTCCATCATCCGCGCCCTGCTGCGGGCCGGCCAGGGATTCTGCTTGCTTAGCCGTGGCGCGTTCGACACGGACCTGCGCGATGGCCGGCTGGACGCCCGTCCGCTGCGCCCCGCCGCAAGCTGGCAGCTCTCACTGGTCTTGCCGGCGCACGGCACACGCCCGCTGATCGTAACGGCGCTGGCGGACACTATCCTGGCGGTGGCGCGGGACCTCATCGGAAGCGGCGTCTGGCCGGGACGGGGGTTGATCTAGGGTGACGCCAGACCAACACGCGGAGGGTCACGTTGACGATACCCGCTCGGCGGTTGGTCTACACGCCTAGAACGTCTCAAGGCTGAGTATCCCGTCGCCCGGATCGATCCGCCCGAACACCCGCCGCGCCACCAGATCGCGCAGCATGTCGGGCGTCCCGCCGCCCAGGCCGCCGAACCGCGCCGCGCGGAAGAACCGGCTGACCGGGAACTCGTCGGTGTAGCCGTAGCCGCCGTGCATCTGCACCGCGTGGCTCGTCACCGTGATCGCCATCTCGTTGCAATAGATCTTGGCCAATGCCGCCTGCATGGGGTCGGGGAACTCCTCGCCGCTCATGCAGGCGCGGTACAGCAGGCTCCGCCCCGCCTCGATCTCCTTGTACATATCGACCAGCTTCCAGCGCAGTCCCTGGAACTCGGCGATCGGGTGGCCGGCGATCTCGCGCACCTGCATGTAGCGCACGCACTCATCAAACGCCCCTTCGGCTGAGCCCAGGCAGATCGCCGAGTTCAGGCAGCGCTGCACGTTGAAGGCGTTGAACAGCCGGCGGATGCCGTTCTCGCGCACGATCAGGTTCTCGATCGGCACCTCGACATCCTCAAAACGGACCTCGGACAGCATCTCGCCGCCCATCGTGTGGTACTTGGCCTCGGCGATCAGCCCCTT
>JBDTFI010000442.1:0-5895 GCA_039938035.1 Acetobacteraceae bacterium
GCGCCGCCTTCGGCTGAGCGAGCACCATTCGAACGCCGGCCAAGCCCTCATGGATCCACCACACGACGGGTACCCTGCCGATCAGATCGAACAGCGCGTCGGCGGTGAAGACCGTGCAGCCCACGGCCACGTCGTGCTCGGCCCAGGCGACGCTGTGGCCGACCGCTATGCCGGCCGCCTCGAAGCGGCCGAGCAACGCCGCCGCCGAACCCTCCAGACGCGGGGTGAGAACGCGGACCGCGTGACCGTCCGCGAGGAGCCGGCGCGCCTGCTCGTACAGCGCGACGACCGCGCCGTTGAACGCCAGTTCGTGGATGATGAACAGCACCCGCACGTCCCGCAGCCTACAAGGCGGGCGGCGGCCTGCGAAGGCGGTGCTGGCGTTCTTGCCGCCGTCACGTTAAGGCACGATGCGGGGGCTTGGTTGCTGCCTTACCTTGGGCTCGGGAGGCGAAAGCGAAATGAAACGTCGGGATTTCCTTCGGTCGGGCGCCGGCGTCGCGCTGGCCGCGTCGGGCGGCCTCGCCGTGCCGCACGTCGCGCGTGGCGCCGAAAACCGCGTGCTGCGATTCATTCCGCAGGCCAACCTTGCCAATCTCGATCCGATCTGGACCACGCTCTACGTCGTCCGCAACGCGAGCGTCCTCTTCTTCGACACGCTCTACGGTGTGGACAGCAGTTTCAATCCACAGCCGCAGATGTGCGAGGGCCATACGGTTTCGTCCGACGGGCTGACCTACGATTTCAAGCTCCGGCCTGGCCTGAAGTGGCACGACAAAGAGCCGGTCCTGTCCAAGGATTGCGTTGCCAGCCTGACCCGCTGGATGGTGCGCGACAACATGGGCCAGATGATCAAAACGCGGCTGGCCGAGATCGCCCCGATCGACGACCGCAGCTTCCGCATCCGTCTGAACCAGCCCTTCCCCAAGCTGGTGTACGCGCTGGGCAAGCTCGGCACGCCGATCGCCTTCATGATGCCCGAACGGATGGCTAAGACCGACCCGTTCAAGCCGATCACCGAATATGTCGGCTCCGGCCCGTTCAAGTTCCGCAAGGACGAGTGGATCCCCGGCGCGTCGGCGGTGTTCGAGCGGTTCGACGGCTACATCCCGCGCCAGGAGGCGCCCAGCTGGCTGTCGGGAGGCAAAGTCGTCCATTTCGATCGGGTCGAGTGGAAGATCATCCCCGACGCGGCGACCGCCTCGGCGGCGTTGCAGAACGGCGAGGTGGATTGGTGGGAGACGGCGAGCGCCGATCTGGCACCGATCCTGAAGGCCAACGCCAGCCTGAATGTTGATATCGCCGACCCGCTCGGCAATATCGGCGACTTCCGGATGAACCATCTGTTTCCGCCGTTTAACGACCAGCGGGTCCGCCTCGCGGCGCTGATCGGGGCGAACCAGGCCGATTACTTGCAAGCGATCACGGGTACGGACACGAATCTCTGGAAGCAATCGGCGAGTTTCCTGACCCCGGGCACGCCGCTCTACACGGAGTTCGGTGGCGACAACCTCAAGCGTCACGACATCGCGGCGGCGCGCAAGCTGATCGAGGAGGCCGGTCACAAGGGCACCAAGGTCAACATGATCGTCGGCACCGACGTTCCCATCGCCAAGGCCCAGGGCGACGTCACCGCCGACATGCTGACCAAGATCGGTCTGGTGGTCGATTACGTGAACACCGATTGGGGCACCGTCGGCGCGCGGCGCACGCAAAAGAAACCAGTGGCCGATGGCGGTTGGAACATCTTCTTCACCTGGCACGCCGGCGTCGATTGCACCACGCCAGGAGCGAACCCGGCGTTCTTCGCCAATGGCGACAAGGCATGGTTCGGCTGGCCCACCTCGGCTCCGGTGCAGGACACGATCGACGCCTGGTTCGACGCCCCCGATCTGGCCGCCGAGCAGAAGGTCGCACGCGACTTCAACAAGGCGTCGATGGACTTCGTCACCTTCGTTCCGACCGGGTTCTTCAAGGGATACCAATCCTGGCGCAAATCGCTGTCGGGCGTGGTGGCCGCGCCGTTCCCCGTCGTGTGGGGGGTGGAGAAGAAGGCGTGTTCGCGCGACCCCTCCCCGTAACCCCCTCCCGCGGGGGGAGGGGAGACTCCCCCATGCACTCCCCCCTCCCCTTGCGGGAGGGGGTAAGGGGAGGGGTCGCCTAGATGCTGGGCCACATCACACGGCGTGTCGCCGCCACCATTCCGGTGATGCTGTTCGTCGCCTTTTTCATCTTCAGTCTGCTGTACATGGCGCCGGGCGATCCGGCGGCGATCATCGCGGGTGATCAGGCGAGCCCGTCCGACATCGCCCATATCCGCGCCTCCCTCGGCCTCGACCGCCCGTTCGTGGTCCGCTTCGCCGACTGGCTCTGGCAGGTGCTGCACGGCAACCTCGGCGATTCGATCTTCACCAATCTGCCGGTCGCCCACATGATCGCCCAGCGCATCGAGCCGACCCTTTCGCTGATGGTGCTGACGACCCTGATCTCCGTGCTCATCGCGGTGCCGCTCGGCGTGGTCGCCGCCTGGAAGCAAGGTTCTTTCATCGACCGCGCGGTGATGGTGCTCGCGGTGCTTGGCTTCTCGGTCCCAGTGTTCGTGATCGGCTATGTGCTCGCCTACATCTTCGCGCTGAAACTAGGCTGGCTGCCGGTCCAGGGCTTCGTGCCGATCAGCGGCGGCGTGTGGCCGTTCCTACGGACGCTGATCCTGCCCTCCGCCGCCTTGGGCCTGATCTATGTCGCGCTGATCGCCCGCATCACGCGGGCGACCATGCTGGAGGTGTTGAGCCAGGACTACGTGCGAACGGCGCGCGCCAAGGGTGTCGGCTCGCGGGAGGTGCTGTTCGTCCACGCGCTGAAGAACGCCGCTGTCCCGATCGTCACGGTGATCGGCAACGGCGTCGCGCTGCTGATCGGCGGCGCCGTGGTGACCGAGACCGTGTTCGCGATCCCGGGCCTCGGGCGGCTGACGGTGGATGCCATCCTGCGGCGCGACTACCCGGTGATCCAGGGCGTGGTGTTGCTGTTTTCCGTGACCTACGTGCTGGTGAACCTGTTGGTCGATCTGCTCTACACCCTCTTTGACCCGAGGATCCGGTATTGAGCACCACTGTCGCGCCACTGCCGGAGATCCTGCCCGCCCGGGTCGAGCGGGGCCGCGTGGTCGGCTTCCTCCGCCGCTATCCGACCGTCGCCGTCGGCGGGGCGATCATCGTCGCGATGCTGCTGATCGCCATCTTCGCACCCGTGCTGACGCAGTACGATCCCACCGCGATCGCGCCCGCGCAACGCATCCGCGATCCATCGATGGCGCATTGGTTCGGCACCGATATGCTGGGCCGCGACATCTACGCACGCACGCTGTACGGCACCCGCATCTCGCTGCTGGTGGGCTTCTCGGTGGCGATCCTGGCCTCGGCCGCCGGCACGTTCGTCGGCGTCGTCGCCGGTTTCATCCGCGCGCTGGACGGCATCGTCATGCGGGTGATGGACGGGATGATGTCGATCCCGTCGATCCTGCTCGCCATCGCGCTGATGGCGCTGACCCGGGCCTCGGTGCAGAACGTCATACTCGCCATTTCAATCACCGAGTTTCCCCGCGTCGCCCGTCTGGTGCGCGGCATCGTGCTCAGTTTGCGCGAGCAGCCTTATGTGGAGGCGGCGATCGCGGCCGGCACGCGCACCCCGGTCATCATCTGGCGCCACATCATCCCCAACACGTTCGCCGCCCTGATGGTGCAGGCGACGTTCATCTGCGCGTCCGCCATGATCACCGAGGCGATCCTGTCGTTCATCGGCGCCGGCACCCCGCCGACGGTGCCGAGCTGGGGCAACATCATGGCCGAAGGCCGCGCGCTGTGGCAGATCAAGCCGTTCATCGTGTTCTTCCCGGCGGTCTTCCTCTCGGTCACGGTGCTCGCCGTCAATCTGGTCGGCGACGGGCTGCGCGACGCGCTCGACCCGCGGCTCGCCAAGCGGCTGTAGGCTGATGGCGCTTCTCGAAGTCACCGACCTGCGCACGCATTTCGCCACGCCCGACGGCGTGTGCGGGCCGTCGATGGCATCTCGTTTCACGTCGACCCCGGCGAGACGGTGGGGATCGTGGGCGAATCGGGGTGCGGCAAATCCGTCACCTCGATGTCGATCCTGCGGCTGATCCCCGAACCGCCGGGGCGCGTCGCCGGTCATGTCCGCTTCAACGGCCGCGATCTCCTGGCGTTGCCGGAATCGGAGATGCGGGGGATCCGCGGCAACGAGATCTCGATGATCTTCCAGGAGCCGATGACCAGTCTCAACCCCGTCCTGACCGTCGGGTACCAGATCGGCGAGACGGTGCGTCTGCACGAAGACGTGTCGGCGCAGGCGGCGGAGGCGAGGGCGGTCGATATGCTGACCCTGGTCGGAATGCCGGCGCCGGAAAAGCGGGTCCGCGAGTATCCGCACCAGCTGTCGGGCGGGATGCGCCAGCGGGTGATGATCGCGATGGCGCTCGCCTGCAACCCGAAACTGCTGATCGCCGACGAGCCCACCACGGCGCTCGACGTGACGATCCAGGCGCAGATCCTCGATCTGATGCGCGACCTCAAGACGCGGCTGGGATCGGCGATCATGCTGATCACCCACGACCTCGGCGTGGTCGCCGAGATGGCACAGCGTGTGGTGGTGATGTACGCCGGCCGCAAGGTCGAGGAAGCGAGCGTCGAGGACATCTTCGCCCGCCCGCTGCATCCGTACACGCGTGGCTTGCTTGGTGCGGTGCCGAAACTCGGTTCGTCGATCGGGGCGGACGGGCGCGGGCGCCTGACGGAGATTCCCGGCCTGGTGCCCTCGCTGCGTTCCCCGATCGTTGGCTGTTCCTTTGCCGGACGCTGTCCTCTGGTCACCGATATCTGCCGCCGCGTGAGCCCGCCGATCGAGGAGCATCTGCCCAGTCATGCCGCGGCGTGCCACCACGCGCGTGTCCTGGTGGACGCGTGACCCCCCTTCTCGCTGTCTCCAACCTCAAGAAGCACTTCGCCGTCCGCACCGGCATCCTCGGCCGGCGCACCGGCACGGTGTACGCGGTCGATGGCGTCAGCTTCGACATCGCACGTGGCGAGACGCTGTCGCTGGTCGGCGAATCCGGCTGCGGCAAGTCGACCGTTGGACGGGCCATCCTGCGCTTGTTCCCGCCGACCGAAGGCGAGGTGCGGCTGGATGGCGAGCGCATCGACAATCTCCCGGCAAGCCGCCTGCGCCCGATCCGGCGGCGGATGCAGGTGGTGTTCCAGGACCCGTTCAGCAGCCTCAATCCGCGCATGAAGGTGCGCGACATCATCGCCGAACCGATCACCAATTTCGGCCTCGCGAGCGGGCGCGCATTGGACGAGCGGGTGGACCGGTTGCTCGACACCGTGCGCCTGCCGCGCGACGCCGCCGGGCGCTTCCCGCACGAGTTCTCGGGCGGGCAGCGCCAGCGTATCGGCATCGCCCGCGCGCTCGCGCCTGACGCCGACCTGATCATCTGCGACGAGGCGGTCTCCGCGCTCGACGTGTCGGTGAAGGCGCAGATCATCAACCTGCTGGCCGATCTCCAGGATCAGCTCGGGCTGGCGATGCTGTTCATCAGCCACGACCTGGCGATCGTCGAGCATCTGACGCATCGCGTCGCGGTGATGTACCTCGGCAAGATCGTGGAGTTGACCGACCGGCGCACGCTGTTCACGCATCCACATCACCCGTACACGCGCGCGCTGCTGTCGGCGGTTCCGGTGCCCGACCCGGCAGCCAAGCGCAACCGCATCATCCTGCGCGGCGACGTACCCAGCCCGATCAATCCGCCCGCGGGCTGCCGCTTTCACACCCGCTGCCCGTTCGTATTCGACCGTTGCCGCGTCGAGGAGCCGCTGTTGC